>NZ_CAWMYL010000010.1:0-249 GCF_963871815.1 Vibrio sp. L85 | reverse complement strand
ACAATACAAATCTTAGCCTCTATCTCGATTTATTTCAATGCAAAATTGAAGGAGGCAAGTTATGCCAAAAAGTACGATTGCATTTGCAAGCCTAGTAGTGGTGAGTCTCACCCTGCTTTGTTCTCTCTGGATAGTTCGGCACTCACTTTGTGATGTGCATTACTTGGATGAGAGAGTGGACTTTCAGGTAACCCTTGCCTACGAATCAAGATAGTTGCTAGCCAGGGAGGGGGTCACAGGAAGCCCTCT
>NZ_CAWMYL010000009.1:0-219 GCF_963871815.1 Vibrio sp. L85 | reverse complement strand
TGAACAACCTTTAATGGGTGTACAACGAGATGGCATCCGCGGACGATTGCTCATTATTCCTGAGATTTCGATGATTGTATCTTACTGGGTTGAGGGCGATATCATCCGAGTTATGCGTGTACTACACCAGAAACAAAAATTCCCTACGGATTGATTTCTTCCTCTGGGGAACTAACGCCCTGTTAAGGGGTGAGCAACGCAATACCGAAGCCGCTGCAT
>NZ_CAWMYL010000008.1:0-25063 GCF_963871815.1 Vibrio sp. L85 | reverse complement strand
CAGCCATTACGCCCAATCAACTGGTGCAGTCGTCTTCTGAAAATGACACATGGCATCTGACATCAAGTTAGGGTATGCCTCAATCTGACGGCTGCGAACCGCCAGGGACAGGCGCAATGTCAGATTCTGTCGCGGCCTTGGCGCGTGCCTGGAAGCGTTCATAGCAATCCAGCCCGCAGAAATGTTCGACGTATTCCGCGCCTTCCGGGGTGAAGGCGGCATCGAGCGGAATTTCTTTGCAGCATACGCAGCAGGTGGTGCAACTGGCAGTGTTCGGGGCGTTTGCGTTCATGGTGGTACTCCTCCAGATTGGTAGCGAAGCTCAAAGCTGCCCACTCTCGGCTGGCTGGGAAGCGGTCATGATCTTCCCTTGAAGGCCCGCAGCAGCCGCGTCACAGACAGGACAAACAAGCCGGTCAGCGTGAGGGCTGCAATACCCCAGTGCTCCCCGATGAACGCGCCGGCCGTCGTGCCGGCTAGCACAATGGCGAGAATCGGCAAATGGCAGGGACAGGTGAGCACGGCCAGCGCGCCCCACAAGTAGCCGGTGATCGGTTTGTGCGTCTCAGACGGCAAGTGCTCTGGGCTGTTCATGGCAGACTCTCCGCGTGCTGTGCCGGTTCGGTTGGCATGGCGGCCAGTTGCATTTCGAGGCTGGCCAGGGCCTCGCGCCGACGCTCGACGAGTTGCCGCAACACGGCAAGCTGCGCAGACGCACCGTCACCGTCCGCAGCATCCAGCGCCCGGCACAGCCGCGCCAGTGCGTCCAGGCCGATACCCGCTTCGAAGGCAGCCCGTACAAAGCGCAGCCGTTGCAACGCGGTGTCATCGAACAAGCCGTAGCCGCCCGTGGTGTACGCGACCGGCCGTAGCAATCCGCGCAGCAGGTAGTCGCGCACGATATGCACGCTCACCCCGGCATCAAGGGCCAGCCGGGACACTGTGTAGGCGCTCATTGAACACCTCCTTTTCCTCATCCGGCGCAGCACGAAAGCTGCTTCACGTCCTTGCTGAAGGTCTGCGCCGCGAGCTTCAGCCCTTCGACCATGGTCAGGTAGGGGAACAATTGGTCGGCCAGTTCCTGCACGGTCATACGGTTGCGAATGGCGAGCACCGCCGTCTGGATCAGTTCACCCGCTTCCGGGGCCACCGCTTGCACGCCGATGAGCCGTCCGCTACCTTCCTCGATGACCAGCTTGATGAAGCCGCGTGTGTCGAAGTTGGCAAGCGCACGCGGCACGTTATCCAGTGTTAGCAGGCGACTGTCGGTCTCGATCCCGTCGTGATGTGCTTCCGCCTCGCTGTAGCCCACGGTGGCGACCTGCGGGTCGGTGAACACCACGGCCGGCATTGCGGTCAGGTCCAGGGCCGCATCGCCGCCAGTCATGTTGATCGCCGCACGAGTGCCGGCCGCTGCCGCCACATAGACGAACTGCGGCTGGTCGGTGCAGTCGCCGGCCGCGTAGATGTTCGGGCTACTGGTGCGCATGCCCTTGTCGATGACGATGGCCCCCTGCGCATTGACGGCTACCCCCGCCGCTTCCAATGCCAGGCTGCGCGTGTTCGGTGTCCGGCCGGTGGCGACCAGCAGCTTGTCGGCGCGCAATTCACCGTGCGTGGTGGTCAGCACGAATTCACCGTCCATATGGGCGACCTGGCTGGCTTGCGTGTGCTCCAGCACCTCGATGCCCTCGGCACGGAAAGCGGCTGTCACCGCCTCGCCGATGGCCGGGTCTTCACGGAAGAACAAGGTATTGCGCGCCAGGGCCGTGACCTTGCTGCCCAGCCGGGCAAAGGCTTGCGCCAGCTCCAGCGCCACCACCGACGAGCCGATTACGGCAAGGCGTTCGGGAATGGTGTCGCTCGCCAGGGCCTCGGTGGAAGTCCAGTAGGGTGACTCTTTCAAGCCCGGAATCGGCGGGACCGCCGGGCTGGCACCCGTGGCGACCAGGCAGCGGTCGAACATCACGACGCGCTCGCCACCCTCGTTCAAACTAACGATAAGGCTCTGGTCGTCCTTGAAACGCGCTTCACCGTGCAGAACGGTGATGGCTGAATTGCCGTCCAGGATGCCTTCGTACTTGGCATGACGGAGTTCTTCGACACGGGCCTGCTGCTGGGCCAGCAGCCGCTCGCGCAAGATCGTCGGCGGTGTGGGTGGCATGCCGCCGTCGAATGGGCTTTCCCGGCGCAGATGGGCGATGTGGGCGGCGCGGATCATGATCTTGGACGGCACACAACCGACGTTGACGCAGGTGCCGCCGATGGTGCCGCGCTCAATCAGCGTGACCTGCGCGCCTTGCTCGACGGCCTTCAGTGCTGCCGCCATCGCGGCTCCACCGCTACCAATGACGACGACCTGCAACGGGCGTTCGTTGCCACTGGGCTTATCAGCGGCCCCTATCCAGCCGCGCATCTTGTCGAGCAGGCCGGCGCGGTTGTCCGTCGGTGGCGCATCGGCAAGCGTTGCCTCGTAGCCCAGTCCGGCCACGGCGGTAGTCAGCGCATCCGATGACGTGCCCGCCTCAATGGCGAGTTGCGCTGTGCCCTTCGGATAGGACACCAGCGCCGATTGCACGCCGGGCACTTTCTCCAAGGCTTCCTTGACGTGAGCCGCGCACGAGTCGCAGGTCATCCCGGTGATTTTCAGGGTGGTCATGTATTTTTCCTTTTCTGTGGTGGCTACGGCTGTTGCCGTCAGCCACGTTGTTCTGGCAATTCACAGCTGTCCGGCCCGCAGCGGCGATGTGCTGGCGAGATGAAATCCCAGACCGACACCCCAACCATCAAGGCCAGGCCGACATAGAGCAGTCCACCGCTCTGCCAGCCGTAAGCCCGCATTAAAAACACCGCTGCCAGCACCAAGATCGGGCCTATCGTGCCGAGCGCCGTGCGTCGCCACTGTCGATGATTGAGCCAAGCGATAGCATTGGCGAGTAACGCGATGCCGGCGAACATCGGCAGCAGGATGCCAATGAATAGCCCCTCGTACTGGCTCAAGAAGCCCAGTCCGATGGCCGCGCCAAAGCTGGCGATGGCAGGAAAACAGGCGGCGCAGCCCATCGCGGAAACGACGCTGCCGAGCGCGCCGGTTTTGCCAGCGATGCGCGTGATGAGTCCCATGTGTCGCTCCCGAGTTCGGTTAACGGATCAGCGTTTGAGGCTGGACGGATAGCCCGCGTCCTCGGTCGCCTTGGTCAACTTCTGGACGTTGGTCTTGGCATCGTCGAAGGTGACGACGGCCTGGCGCTTGTCGAAACTTACGTCGGTCTTGCTCACGCCCTCAACCTTGGAAAGCGCGTGCTTGACAGTGATCGGGCAAGAGGCGCAGGTCATGCCAGGCACGGACAGCGTGACGGTCTGGGTGGCGGCCCACACGGGGGCAACAACGGCAGCGAGGGCGAGGGCGGCAAACAGTTTTTTCATGATGAACTCCTGTGATTAATAGAAAAATGGCATGACGTAGGGAAATCCGAGCGAGACCAGGACCAGCGCGGCCACGATCCAGAAAATGAGCTTGTAAGTAGCTCGCACTTGGGGAATCGCGCAGACCTCACCCGGTTTGCAGGCTTGCGCCGGGCGGTAGATGCGCCGCCAGGCGAAAAACAGCGCGACCAGCGCTGCGCCGATGAAGATCGGGCGATAGGGTTCCAGCACCGTCAGGTTGCCGATCCATGCCCCGCTGAACCCCAAGGCGATCAAAACCAGCGGCCCCAGGCAGCAGGCCGACGCAAGAATGGCGGCCAGCCCACCGGCGAAGAGCGCGCCGCGCCCGTTTTGTGGTTCAGACTTTTGTGGTTCAGACATACGCTTGTCCTTTCAAATTTGGTTTGGATAGCTTAAGCTTACTTCCGTAGTTATGTACGGAGTCAAGCGATATGCAAATTAATTTTGAGAATCTGACCATTGGCGTTTTTGCCAAGGCGGCCGGGGTCAATGTGGAGACCATCCGGTTCTACCAGCGCAAGGGCCTGCTGCCGGAGCCAGACAAGCCCTATGGCAGCATTCGCCGCTATGGCGAGGCGGATGTAACACGAGTGCGGTTCGTGAAATCGGCCCAGCGGCTGGGCTTTAGCCTGGACGAAATCGCCGAGCTACTGCGGCTGGAGGATGGCACCCATTGCGAGGAAGCCAGCGGCCTGGCCGAGCACAAGCTCAAGGATGTGCGCGAGAAGATGGCCGACTTGGCACGCATGGAGGCCGTGCTGTCTGAACTGGTGTGCGCCTGCCATGCGCGGAAAGGGAACGTTTCCTGCCCGCTGATTGCGTCACTGCAAGACGGAACGAAGCTCGCTGCATCGGCGCGGGGGAGTCACGGGGTGACTACGCCTTAGCGTGCTTTATTTTCCGAATTCTGAGACGACCCCTCATTGGTTTGGTGGTTGCCGTCCATTCAGTGACAACGACGTTGTAGTGGCATGGTATCGACACACGGTATTTAGCATCTTTCTACAAAAAGCAGAAAACGGGTCACCTTACTATGAGTTGGCTTTGCAATTGGGCATAACGATTGAAGCGTTAATTGGGAAAGAGGTTAGCCCGGAGTTATACGTAGAGGTCATTCAAGACAGATCTCTTTTAGAGAAAATGATTACCCCGGACACACCGGCAACCGTTATCGAGATGGCGAACCGTTTCTTAAATATGGACAGCAAGTACTACAGCATAGTTCTTACTGCACCTATGGCCGTCTTATCTGAACACCTCCGTAGTTGCGCGACATCTTAGGCGTGCGAGCATTTCATAGAGTTTAATTATCAAGGACTACGTATGTCATACGTTACTTTACCGGTAATATCCCTTGATAACCTGTTTCGGTTATCGAGAGATGTTACATCGCTTCAATCTCTATTAGCCTTTCTATGTCATCAGGCAGCGAACCCAGGCACAGAAACTACGCCAGAACTTGCGTTTCAATACAAACCGTCTTTATCAGTATCAAGTGACATGTTCGCGCAAGCTCTTGGCTATGATAATCACGCACATGTACTCGAGCGCGCCAAAACTGTCGCTGGTACACATTATCCAGATTTTATGGACCAACAATTTGAGTCGCGGTTGCTGCATCTAGTTTTGGCCGAAATGAGTCAGCACTTTAAAGAAATGCCGCGCATCAAATTAGAGTTCGAAATGGTAGGGCAGATGGTGAATAGTTTTTGTCAGATCTTATCAAATAAAGAATCTCGTTCGCTTGAAGTCGTAGTCGGAGGTTCATGCACTGGAAAGACCCTTTACTTAGTTCAATGGCTGGTGGCATACGCCGAGGCAAACAATAAAGAGCCTCAAATTCCAGTTATAGTATTCGGGTTACCTTCTCTATTTGAGAATTTGGTGAAGCAGCGGCCCGATCTCTTTACTGGAGAGCGCGTTACTCACATCAAAGTCGATTTGGATTGCAACAACATGCCATCTTCGCCTACTGGTACACCAATCACGTTCATTGAAGTGGATTGGATGTCGAGCAATGAATTTGATGATGAAAGACTGTATTCACTCGCGTCTGTATTGGCTGAATCACCGAACCCGATGTGGACTGTTTTCGATGAAACAATGCAATTCACACCCGTCGTGGTGGCCTTTAAAGATTCTATTCACAATATATTGGCAACGGAGCAGGTAGGGTTCAGCAACGATGGACAAACTCTTTTCTCACCAACCCAGTTTACGTGGCGCTTGATCGACCCCAAATCCCTTATTCGATTTTTGAAAGCGATCGGCAGCTTCAAGGACGGGCAGGCAGACGCAATGGCAGAACGCTTGATGCCAAAACATCCATCAGGTGTCTCTGCGCGTATGGCACATACACTTGTTAAAAACAGTGGTCTTTTGACGCTACCTTATCAATTGAATGAGAGAATTTTTTATGTTTAAAGTTCTCGGCGTCATGGATTTGATGATGAACTTAGGGTTAGCCATTTTCATAGGCATCCGGGCAGAAGCACTATCCGCATCGCTTGTATTTCTAATGTGTTATGGGGTTTTGACCTATCTCTTTCACCAAGGGGAAGAGAATTATAAAGGAAGTCATTTTTACCTTGCTATGTGGGGCATGAAAGAAGGTATCACGGCAATGGTAGCAGCCTTATTAAGCAAGGTGGCTTATGCCGCATACAGCGCTCTGGCTAGCAGTGTAAGGAGTGGCAAAGAAATAACATTTCTGGATGCAGACAGGCTTCATAACGCATCACAAAATGGCTTTAGCGATTGGCTGTCGGGGATCTACCACCAGCTAGTTGTTTTTAGTGAAAGTTTTGGTTTAACAGATGTCGACCATGTTGTTTATGCATACCTTGCTATTAAAGGTTGTTGGATCTTTATCAAAGCATGTGACTACGCAGCCCATTCCCAAGTCATGGCTAGAATGAAAGCCGTATGAAAAATAAGAGCCTTCGGGCTCTTTTTTCTTGGACTGCAGACTCAATGCGTCCAACCAAATGAACTATAAAGTATTCGGAGAATATAACTGTGTCTGTACGTACTGACATGCCCGACTGGGCAAATGACATGTTGATTTGCAAAGGGCTTGGTTTCGAAGTGCAAGGGCTCAGCGAATGTTTATGGCAGGAGTTCTGCGCTCAGTTTGGGCTTATTGAATGTAAGTTGTCGGTACGAAAGGACTACTTTGCCCATTACATAAAACAGCAAATCAGAAGTGGCGCAATAACCAACAAAATTTCCAAGCTTAAGGCCCAGCAGAAAGCATCGATGGAACCAAATCGGAACTATCACTATGCAGCTCCGCGGCCAAGGAAATCAATGCTCCAAGAGTTTGAAGAAAAATACGCCGAATATCTCAGGGACGAATGATAGGAACGTGTGGAATTGTTATCGATGATAGTGCATTAAAACACATTGGTCTGAATCTGAAATTCAGTACCCCATACTAACGCAAGTGAGAGAGCAGCAACTGTAAGGTTCGTCTTGATGTGATTAGGATTCATAAGCTTTGCCTCGTTTTTAGTAGTTGTCTGTTTTGTGTTTTTCTCTTCGTTTGTGTTTCGAGTTAGTGGCAGGCTTGCTTTTAAACAAGCGTCGATCTTCAAGTGTTCGGTGATGTTATACGTCGCACAGATGCTGCCTTCGATTGCTCTTTCAGACCAATGGGCTCTAATTTAATGATTATACCACCTTTTTGCTGTGTATAAACATAGACCATAAAACAATATGCGTAGGAACGGCATACTGCTATTCTTAATTAAACCTGCACTGTTTTAGGTCAAGAATTAACGAACATGACTACTAGAGGCCCGGGTGAAAGCTAAATTTAAGCTACTCGCAATATTCTCTGTATCCTTACTATCGATGCTATCTATGGCGTCATTCTTTTCGTATGAGATTCAGAAAATAGAGCAAGAAGAGTTCGCCACCGATGTTTTAGGTAATGCCGAACTTGTCACGTCACAGTTGGTGACTGTTCTCACCACGGCTAATTCGATCGAAGGTTTCACCTGCAATAAAGACAACATCAATAAGCTTCGTGAACTTGTCATGACGAATTCGGAAATCTTCGATGCTGGATTTATGAAAGACGACACCGTGTACTGCACTGCGAACTGGGGAGAAATAAAACCGACTAAACTGAGGTACCAGGATTCGGGTGAGCAGAATGGTTACCAGTTTTATTCAAACGAGGAAAATTTGTATCGGATTTCGGAGCACTACAATTTAACCGCGAAAGGTAATTTCTTCGCAGTAAACATCACCACTTCTTATTCAAGAGTACTTAAAAAGCTACCACAGTTTCAGTTTCAAATTTACTCCAAAACTGTTGACAACATATTTGACGAGTACGCCCCAGCGAAGAAATCTAATTCCTATTTTGCCTTAACACTTTCAACGGATGCTTGCAGTAAGGTATATGGGTTTTGCGTTAGAACGATCAATGATAGGGCTGGCCTCCCATATTACAGCATCCGATCGAACACCATTGTCTTCATCGTCATCCTGACAATCAGTTATCTCATAACTCACCTTTTACAACTGATCATTTCCAACCGGCAAACTATTGAAGCACGTTTCAGAACGGCTCTAAGTGAAGAATCGCTTTTCATGGAGTATCAACCCATAGTCAGAATCGGGAATGGTCGTGTCGAGGCGGTAGAATCGCTTGTAAGGTGGACTGACGACGTATACGGGCGAGTATCACCAGAGTTGTTCATTAGTATTGCTGAGAAACTGTCGCTGTACCCGGAACTGGCACACTTTACGGCCAAGCGAGCAATTTCAGATATGGCGTCAGTGTTACGCAATGACCCTCAGTTTTCCTGTGCCATCAACATTTGTAGTTATGAAATTCGTGAGCATGCCTTTCTGGAGTACTTAGTTGCCCTTGTACGCTCACATGACATTAACCCAAGTCAGATAAAAATTGAGATCACTGAAAGCATAGATGTTGAGCTGATAGAAATCGCTGAGTTCTCTGCGCGAGCTCAAGCGCTAGGGTTTATGGTGGTGTTGGATGATTTTGGAACTGGTGTGTCGAACCTTGTTTGGCTAACAGAGGTTAACTTCGACTACATCAAGATAGACCGCGTATTTGTGAACGCTTTGAACTTCGACATTAAAAAGGGGATGGCAAGTGCTATCATGGACCTTGTTGCCAGCCTTGGCAAAGAGGTCGTTTTTGAAGGTGTGGAAACCAAGCGTGAATACGACATGATCACCGAGCACTGTAAACAAGGGTATGTGCAAGGCTGGTATTTCTACCGTTCTTTACCGCTAACTGAATTGCTTACTGTTTTAAATAATAAAAAGTCTTCCTGATGTTGGGTGTTTTCCGCCCGGTTTTTCCCCAGAAATAAACGCAAACTAGGACTGGATTAAGCTAAGCACGACTTAGTATAAGTAAAAATTACTTTGTGCTAGTTTACTAAGCAACTGCTCACAATAAAAAAGCCCTTGTTGTGACGGAACGGATTTAGCCCAGTGGAACATTGCTTCAATATATCACTATAGGTAAACCAATGATTTTACCCACTCACAAGAAAGCTCGATTAAGTGCAACTTCATTAAGTAAGTCGCTAAAAATAGATGACAAAGAAGCTCGTAGTATGTTGGCAGAGCTTTTCAATTTCAAATCTTGGGATGCGCTTATCAACTCCTTACCGATTCAAGAGCCGCAAGTCACACCAACGGTATTGAACTCGACTCACCAATTTATGGCTGAAAAGCTTTCGGACATTCTACAGGTTGACCAATACGAGGCGATTTTAGCGTTGGTGAAGTCAATCTCACCATTTTCGAACAAGCCAAAAGCGTATCGCGTTGACTTGGACGCAATTAGAGATAGAGATGATGATGCCATCGACTTTAGCGAACTTCGAGAGATGGTCGGTTTAATGGGCGAGGGGACTGCTGATGAAAACATGATGGCTTCTTTAAAACAATTGCTATCTATGTCAGACGACCCAGCACTTAAAGAGTTACAAGAACATTTGGAAGGCACCACTTTTGATGATTTCCAAAACCGGATGCGAATCTCTCACCCGATAGATCCTTGGACCTATGTTAACCTTTTAGATGGCTTCCTTGGATGGAATTTAAAGGAATACACAGAAGATGACATCCCCGACCAGGTAGAATTTGGCGAGCCGTGCTTTTATTGGCTTGATGAAAATGATGAAGAACATCCTGTGTTTGCAAATTCTATTGTAGTCTCACCGGGCGATTCGAAAGACGAAATGTTCTTATCAGTTCTGGACGCGATTTCAGATAGCTATGATGAATATTTTGAAAAGCCGATATTATTACTTGGGAATCCTATCTTTAAAACGTTTAACGGCATCCGCTTTAGCGTAATTGGGGTTTGGAATTCAGGCAATTCATGGCGTTGGCTGTTTTTATCGAAACTCAAACCGTGGGAGCAATTACAGGCTTATCCTGAAAGTACCATCGATGGACTTGAAAACAGCTTAGATACTCCACCACCGCCAGAGTCATTAGCTGAGTTCACAGTAGAAGACCGGTTTCCTGCATCCTTGGTATACCACAGCATTTTAAAGCCAACTCAGGAACCGGAATTTGGAGAAGATGGCGGCAGGTTTGTAATAGAAGAACGGTATGAGATGAAAGGCGTTACTGGCTGGAGTTCATATGTATAAAAAAAGGAGCCTCATGGCTCCCTTTTTTGTGATGTATTTCTATAGCTCAGTACCGTAAAAGTTCGGTCTATTCGACTGGCAATAAACCACGATGCAACCGTTGTACAGAAGAGTGTGCCCGAGCATAGCGCAACTATCGGCATGGTGACATCCGGGTGTAATGGCGCATTAAACACGTTAATGCTTAGGTACATGATGATGCCCATAGGTAGCAGGCCAAACGCTACGCTTAGTAACAGCTCTTTAAGGAAGCCGAATCGGTCATTTTTAAAGGGTGAAATCAGTACCAATAGGTGTATCACCATCATCTGGCTTAGATGGCCACCAATAATTGTACTCTTGAGTGCTAACTCGGCCGCGACTAACAACGCCATGTAGCACGATACAAAAACGAAGTAGGCTTTAAAGAATGTACTTGGCTTTGATAGGCCGCGACTGTCTAACTGCATACTTGCCTCATTTCTCATTGGATTGGTTTTGGATGGCTGATACCAGGCGAAGTACCAGGTCTATATCGACCTTGATTTCTGTATACCCCTCATTCTTATCGAATTCTGCCTGAGCCTTAAGCTCACTGATTGCTGCTTTAAATTCGACTGGGTTTTCCAGTTCATACGGCTTGGACACGTTGTAAGATTCAGTAGGGCTAATGGGGTCCAGTTTGGTAAATGTCTGGAACTCAAAGGCATTGGCGGCGGGTATATCAATCATCCACCCGCAATCAATGAGCTGGTACCGTTCAGGATTCGTATTGTGCTTGATGAAGCCTAAATATCTTGGGTACTGGAACAACTCGATGCCATGTCCTTTAATAGCCAGAGCACCACTTTCGTCAAAACTGACTGTATAGCCGTTTTCGAGCATTAGTGTACCGGTTTCCTGTACCGTCTGGTGACGGATCTCTTTATTAGTAATGCTTGGCATATCGCCCCCTTAGCTTGGCTTCACAACGGCCGTGATAATGGTTGTCCCAATTTCAAATACCATCGTTGAAAACCCCTGATCATAGGTTTGAGCGACTTTATCTGCATCAGGAATGGATTCGAACATGTGCGCCCGTTCAGGCACGGTAATGTGACCACCGTCTTTAGCGAGGAATTTGCCATTGCCATCGCAAACGACAAAACCCAAGAACTTGGTGATAGTAGGAAGATCGTTTTCGATAATGATGTCTATGGGGTCTACCAATCCATCTTCATAAGCCACATCCGCAGTTGCAAACGTTTGTGGACACTCAAGAATCACGTAGCTGCCACCTTTTCGGCGTTTGATAGTAGCGCGCTCCCCGGAACCTTCAATTTGTCGAATAAGCTCGTTTGCTTTGTCTTTATCTAACGGATGCAGATCATCAACAGAGAGACTTGGCTGGTGGACGAGTATTCCCCATTCAGCTTCATAGATGGTGCTGGTGGTATCTAGTCTGCCTGACATCTGATTCAGTTTCAGACTTTTGCTTTTCGCCAGTTTCTTCTTCTTCGCCTTTCTCTTTGCATCTTTTGTCATTGCCATAAACAATCTCCTGTAATTATTGCTCACATTATACGCTATTTGTTGAATGTGTAGTATTATTGCATTTGATTCAATATCCGCTATATCCGTTAAATGGAGTAAACATGGAGAAAAGTATCGAGTTTTTACCGGTTGGTGAGAAAGTTATTTGGTACGGCCGCAAGCAAGGCTCTTGCACCCACGATAGCCTTTTTATTGAGGGTGACGTTTATGTGAACACTGGGTGCCACCCGAACGGTGATATTGAGCTGCAGCTTAGTGACGACAAACCAGAAATTAGTATTCGCGCTACCACCGGTGAATATGGGCTTCTGAGTGAGTATGAAGAACAACGAGAACAATCAATTGCAGAGTATGGAGTGATGTTGAAATGACCAAATTCATAACCGTTGTGTATGCCATCAATGACCCCAAGGCATTTAAAGAGCAACAAGACCAAATTGCAAAACTACATAACGCTTATGACCCTAATAACCCACCAGCTTGGGGCATTAGTGCAGTATCGCATTCAGATGAAATCCGTCGTTTAGAAATCATTGAAGAAATTTCGGACCAAACATCTGATGAATCTGATTCATTTCAAATCGTTTTTGACATCCGCGATGCGTTGGCAGCAGATCAGTTGCCAGCAAAAGGTAGTTGGTTTGATCGAGATTCAATCGGAAATAAATAATTGCCCAATTAAATCAGCATTTTCTTTTTCATAATTACACTAGTTATTCCCAACGGGTCATTTCATTGATGGCCCAACATTCTAAGTGTAGAGAGACATATTAATGATTAGAGTAACGGTCAGTGATGAAGCCTGCATACAGCTTCAATCCGAAACGAATCCTACAGAGATTTCGACAGGTTATGTGCATTTCAAACGTAGCCACAAGTTAGATTTAACGGAAGCATACAATGAGTTCATCTATCTTTGGGTAGATGTAAATAAATTCGATGAATTATGGAAGACTTCGGCACCAGACCGTTACATACCCGCTGACCTTAACGACTTACTCAATTTCAATATTTTGGGTGAGATGTATCACCGAGAGCAGCAACTGATCAAGTCAGAAAATAAGGTATTTAAGTTGTTGGAGATATACCAGCAGATCAATGCCATTGAAATTGATACGCCAGTGCTAAAGACAAGAGCCATTGACTTCGAAGAGGGTCGACACCGGTTTTGGTTGTGTAGACACCTTGGATTGACCCATTTTCTTGCCGCTGTTAATGGCTATCAGTATCGCCAGCTTGTAAGCGCTGGAGTAGCTGGGCAGCACAGTAGATCCCGGGTTGCGTTTGACAGAAACCATAACCCTCTGTTTCAAACAAAGCGAACGTGAATGGACATAATGACTAAGCTTACGGATTTAACCAATACAGCGTTTGATGACTGCTTATATTCCCTTAAGCCACTAAAGAGTATTAAATCTCAGTTAAAGAGCCGGCTACATTCATTCTCTCTGGCCGAAATTACAGAGTTGCTTTCTGCCTTCCTGTTTGCAGAGGCACAAACGGCAAAATCACCGGGTTGTGTGCCAGAAAATGCAAGCCGGCCATTTTCTGATCTCACTATCGATGACCGTGCGAGTTATGCTTATGTGATAAAGGTTCTGGCTGAGGCCGAATTACAACATCGCATTGACCATCGAACAGTCACCGAGTGGTTTTCATTGTACAGCGCAAATGAGCTGGTGGCTGACATAAAAACCGTTTTCCCGGATTCCCTGATCCTTACTCATTGGCATGACATCGATAGGCTTGAACGCGACTTCTGCGTAAATATCCATAGCAATAGTCCAATAGCTGTCTTTCCTACGGCATTTTCATCATCGACAGGCTTACTGACCGCCGGCAGTTTTTTCATTATCCAAGACCATCTAACTGACGATGATGACCTCTCGGCGGCGACTTATCATGTCAGTTTAAACGTCAGTGATAAACCGCAGTATTTCACCTGCGATACTCTCTATGACAAACAGTTTCTTCAAGCACTCTTAATGAGTGGCTTTGATACCCAAGTACATCTCGACAAGTTGACCGCTGACGCGCTCCCATTTGATCAAGGTCGTGAGGCTTATTTAAAACGCATTCATCCCGACGATAACCCGTACTCGATATGTGATTGGCGCCATAGTGAATGGAATGAAGGTTGGGACTTTTCCGAGGAAGGCGATAGCGATAGCGCTTTCGACTATGCAAGCAACAAATTCATTAAATAATAAAAGGACAAACACATGCTTAAGAACGTCGCGGCGCTTGCGTCAGTGATCAGTTTTTCCCTGATGATGTCAGGCTGTGCAGAAACACCCAATGAGTATATTGAACTCAAAGGTAAATACGCTGATGACTACGAACTCGATGCAGAAGACTTTTCAGAACCAACACGCTTTCTTTACCCGCTAAAGTGGATTGAACCAAAACGCACGACTAACAACCTTGATGTGTTTTACTACGATGTAGACCAGAACAAACTTAAGATCGCAGGGCAGGCCGCGACATTAGCCATTGGTGCGATTGGCCACGTTAACCCGCTCGATATTGGTCTGAGTCTTTTAACGCAACAAGGAGCTAAAACCACTTATCACTCTGTTCTTGGCGATCAGTACCTTTATACGGTAGTAAAGGTCGACAAATCGAAGGATTTAGATGCCCAGGCACAAGTTGTGAACAAGATGGCCATCGATACGGTTGCATCCGTTTATGGTGATTCTGCCAAGACCGAGTACGTCCCGACAGGCACTAACTTCTACTTGGTTGAAGGCACTAAGGTCTACGACCCTAATTATGTCTTCTGTAAGCAAGGGGTAGAGTCTCTTTGTCGAACATTTACAAGCAGAATACCAATGTTGACCAGAGACAACGATGGATACATTCCGATAGCACCAACTGGTGACTATATGACGGCAGTGACACTTTTGCCGATAGGATTCCCGATCGACAAACTGAAATTCATTGGTAACCCTTCGGTTGAGCAGTACCTATACGTGCCGGCTATTAAGCTCAATGAAAACCGCGACTTGTGGAAGCAAGAGAACCTGGCCTACTTCAAAGAATGGTACCAAGAAGAGAGAGTGTCGGTTAACCCATACCTTAAGCGTTTAAGTGATGGAAAAGTGATGTACTTCAACCCGAAAATTACCGCGCTGCAGAAAGACGATTACTCACTCTATCGAGTGTTTAATTTAGGTGAGTCGGAGGATGCACAGTAATGAAAGATTTACTTGTTTCCGTACCGGGCATGGTGGTCAATGAGGACTATTCGGATGATTTAGCTCATGCTGCACGCGTCTGCCATCAGCTTCACGTGAACCTTGGCCACATGAAATGGGATGTGGAATGCATCACTGACATGGCACCAGATGCTCTCTGTAGCGGCCTGATTGCTGACCAAATTAAAAAGCTTGAGGATTTACTTGCTTTCTCCGGTGAACGGTTTGTGTCGCTACTACAGAGAGAATCGAAACTTGAGTTAACCTTTCAAGATGAATACCCGTTCATAAAAAGCTATCCAGAATGGATCGATGGTTTATTCCCTTACATCAGAAAGAAGGAAGTCGACGAGCAGATCATCGCAGCTGGTGGCCACATGGTTTTCAATAGTCTTGAGGGAATGAGCAAATTTCCTAATGTGTGTGTTCCGCAGGAAGTTACAGATAACTTCATTGTTGTTTGGTATCCCATCGCCGCGCAGTTCGATCAACCAGGTTATATCTGGAAAACTTCCGAGAAGAAGTGGCAGACATACAGCTTAGAGCTATAAAAGTTAACGGCATTTTGCCTTTATTTTAATACAATGATTTATATTCGTTTTGTGATAGCTAGAGAGGCAGTTCATGGAATTCTATTGGATAACACTACTTGTCGTATTTGCCTTTGTTTTGGGATCGGTGAGCACCTTCATTTTTTACATTGCTAAGAAGGACAGATCCCACAACAAAGTAAGCGTACCGCCGTTTGATGACAGCAAGCCATACTATGTTGCTATTGACCATCAAGGGGACATCTACGGCTTTAGACGCTTTTATCCGGTGTCCGATTTTACTAAGTCAACAATACTGCAGGAATGGGCAGATGAAGCGGCGATCGTTGAAGCAATGTCATTCTCTGAACTGCAAGATAGATTGGGCGCTGGCAAAGTTACTGAAAACAGCTTGGCGCATCAATTGGCAGCGTTAAAGGAGGATATAAAAACGTTAGAGATCAATGGCGAACATCAAGCTGTGTATGATTTGTTTGTGGAAAGAACCAGAGAATTGATTGGCCACAAAGCAAAGCTTCCCGAAGGGTTTAATGGTCGAAGCTGTGAAGAGATAAAGGCTGACTTGTATCGTTGAAATGTTTTCACTGTTGATTTAGATTTATAACTCGAACTGCAAAACGCGCCACTCAGTTCCCTTACGGGAGTTGAGTGGCGTTTTTTCTTCCCGTAGGGCGACATACCTATAGGAAGAAACTATGTTTACCACTTTCATTGAAAATCTCAACGACAAAACACAACGCTATGAAGTTGAGGTAGTGTGCAAAAATTCATCATTAATTTTCTCTTTGGCTGATTCTACTCAGTATGCTTTTGTAACCAACCTAAATCTTCTATCTGGGTTAGGTGTAACCCGATATGGACAAGGTGCGTCAAATACTGTCTATGCTTTTTCAATATCTAACACACTGAAATTCCGTGTAGAATTGCGTGTTTATTGACATCGTATTTAATGACTATTCACCCATAACCATAAGAGAAATCATGAGTGTTGAAAAGATAACAGTTGGCGGTTTAGTTTCCTTTGTATTAGTTGTTGGCCTATCCACCATTTTTGTAGGTAGCCCCCCCAAAGTATCCACGTCTTTAGATTGTAATTCTGAGGATGGTTTAACCAATGCAGCGATCGTTGATATTGAATCCAACTTAAAGACGTACCAAACTTATGCGAGTCTATCGAACGGTATCTACGATAGTCGTCCAGACCATTACGCAGCCGTGCTAAATAAGTTTTGTAGCGATTCTGGTGTTTCGTGTGAGGTAGAAGAGAAATCAAGTGGTTTACGCTCTCTAACAGCGATTGATGAATCTGATCCTGATAACCAGAAAATCACCATAGTATTCCGTGGTACGGGCGATGACACAGACAGTGGTATTGCTGCTAATGATGTCTCGACAGATATTGCTCAGCATCTAGGCAGGATGCCACCGATGTATGTTGATGCAATCGACTTAGTTCAAGATGTCAAAGCACAATATCCACACGCAAAGATCACAACTACTGGTCATTCTCTTGGTGGTGCTTTAGCTAATGTTTCAGCGCTAAAAAACAACACAGATGCGGTTCTATTTAGCCCTGCAACTCTAAATGTATATAACTATGTTGATGCTTCTATCCAATCCGGTTATTCGAGTAAAATGATAACTATCGTCAATGAAAATGATAGAGTTTCTGGAGCAAAGTTATTGTCATCACCAACAACATATCAGGGTGCTGTGTTCGTTTTGCCGGGGCGAGCATTGTGCTTTGGGAGATGTAACCACAAGATTTCTGAACTACAGTCAAGACTTGAGGAAATAAGAAAAGACATGAACCCAAGTCGAAAACTATGTGAAATTTATAAAGGGATGTCGAGCCTTAAAATCAATTGATTGCATCCGTTAAGAGAAAGGGAGCTTCGGCTTCCTTTTTTATTTTTACGATTTCATCCAGCACTTGTTGATACCTGAATAATTTTTAATCTATCTAAAAACACTTCAAATTATCTTTTGAAAAAGCTTCTATTTCTAAGTTGCGCGTTGTAATAGCTACGGTAATCTTAACTACATAAATTGAACGCGACAGACTAAATATTTAAAGGAAACACGTATATGACTAAGCAACTTGTTCTAGCAGCAGTAATCGCAACAACTTCATTAGCATCTGGTTCTGTACTAGCTATGAAAAATGAATCTACAGTAAGCGAGTACAAACCAAGTATCAGCAATTTCATTTCTCCATACATTTCATCTGTTGGTATGGGTAATGGTCTTGATGGTAATGGTCTAGGTATTCGTCTTGGCTATAAACTGTCTGATAATTGGGGTGTGGTTGGTGATGCTTCTTTCTATGATGTTGACGGTAATTTAACTGAAAACGGGAAAAAACTAGAGACAGATTATGATGGCTGGATGGCAAGTATTGGTCCAAGTTACTACATCAACGAACGTTTAAGCGTATTTGCTACGATCGGTATCGCTCAACTAACTGGTGCGAACTATACATACGGCGACCCGTACACGGTAAAAATGTTCAATCCTGAGATACATCAACTAGTTGATGTCACTACACGCGACAAAGAAAATTTGAACACCACAGCTAACAAAAACGTTGTAGTTGGTTTGGGTATTAATTATGCGCTTGGTGACTACTATGTAATCAATGCGGCTTATAAACGATTTTCAACTGATATTACTATGTCTAGTGGCAATAACACGCAAGCTGTGGACGTATTTGAAGTCGGATTTGGCTTCCGCTTCTAAATCAATCGCATAAATAAGCAGGGTAGTCCCTGCTTATTTATTGTGTCTCTATACTCGGCACCGTTCAATCAAGTCTACCAACTGAGAGAATTTTCTGTTCTTTCCAAAACCTTTAAAAGCTATCATCTCAGGTGCAGCCTGACGTCCATTTCCGTTCCGACTGATACTTCTTCTTACATCCGTCCTGTAGATACTGAATCCCCTTGCTTTATATAATTTTGCCAGCTCTAGGTTAAGGCTGTTGCAAGCTATCATCGGCATACTGTGGTCTGCTAGCCAGTCAGCCACTTGTATTTGATGTTTGAATGTGAATCCTTTACCTGAATAGTTTGCAAATGTTCCAGCATAAGGTGGATCTGCCAGTAAAAAATCCACACCATTTAGGTTCAGATCTTGGAAACTACCATTTGTAAACCTCCAATTTTTAGTAACCTCTTGGAACTGGGTAAAACCAGATGGTGTCGCAAGTTCATCATATTTACCATAGGGAACGTTGAAGCCTCCTTTTTGATTGAACCTCATTAGCCCGTTAAAGCAATGATAGCTCAGGTACCACATTGCCCCTGCCGCAAACTCTGAATCTGCTTGATTACTGACAATTAGCTGATTGAATCGCTCACGAACGCCTAAATAGAATGCTTTATCGAGATGCCAATCATCTTTATTGGGGACGAACCCTTTTTGTGCATGCTGGTAAAGATTAATGAGCGGAGAAATGAGGTCGTTAGCAAGGACTCGTTCAAACTCATTGTTAAGGGAAAATGATAGGCCGCCACAGAATGGCTCTGCAACAAATCGTGGCTCCAACTCAGAAATCAATTTTTTTGAACGAGTCGCAAGCCATGATTTGCCGCCAGGATATTTTAGTATGCTTTTCATTTACGCTCCCATTTGATAGGGAGGTAGTATAAAACAAAATGTATCTGTACTTAACCTGTTTGGAGTTTGAAAATGCTCGAGTTTTTAATGTGGTGCACAAACCGAGAAAGGTTTAGAAGTGAGTTTGGGATAAAATATCCTGCGCTGCTTGCTCGATGACACTCAATGTTTTTTTATCGACCAATAACCTTGTTGCGGCAACAAATGCAGCCGTTAATGCTGGTGGCCGGCTATGCATTTCACGGTTGATAAGCACTGTATTTCTCTTAATCTCAGCTAGTCGCCTAACTACCAACTCTCTTTCATCAGCTAGAAATGCCAGCTTATCTTTCATTCTTCTTATCGCAGCCTGACGACTTTCGCCTTTGAGAACCACTTCACCTGGTTCGCTCGATAATCTTGATAACCGACTTGAAACCGACCTTTTTGTTGAGTCAATTTCATTCAGCAGAGAAAGCAATTTCTCTTTGTCATAGCCAGCCAAACAGAATTCGCTTTCAAACTGGGGATTTAACTTCTTACGCATTGAAATTTTTGCCACTGAGAAACATGATTTTCAGCGTAAGGATAACACATAGAGAGTTATCAAAAGATAACGATTATCACTTTAAACTAAAAAATCTGACCTTGTAGTATTTATATGGTTGCGGAAAATTAAAAACCACATAAATTAGTTTTCGACAGCGCAAGAATGAAAAATAAAAGCTAAACGCTTTTTATTGATTCGAGTGTAAGCAGGTGGTATTTTTATACCAAATAACCGTATGTGACGGATTTTACAGTCTTATGCATACCTATTCTGGAGAAATGTTTTGGATCTTAATGTAGTAACAAAAGCACTTCTTGAATCTGACGAAGGATTCAATGTAACTCAATCGGATGAAAGCCTGATCATCACAAACGATGTAGGTATTAATGCAGTACTCGTAGTTCAGGGGTCACAGATCATCGTTGAATCCTTGCTGTTCCAAGCAGACGCAGTAGCTGACCAAGCTGCGCTGGACGATTACATCTTAAAAACACATAAGTTAGTCCCACTTACAGCAGTCGGTAAATCAGAAGTAGAAGGCCAGTTTTATTACTCCGCTTTCGGCGCTCTATCTTCTGAGTCAAAAGTTGAAAGTGTTGTTCTTGAGGTCGAAGAGCTTTTCCGCAATGTTGCAGAACTGCTTGAAGGCTACTCTGAATTTCTCATTAAGTAAGGACTCCATATGTCACTAAGTAAATTGTTCCGCATCTTCACTGGTAATGTAAACAAGGCAGCTGAGAGCGTGATTGATGCTAACGCAATCACCATTCTTGAGCAGGAGCAGCGTGAATCGAAAGAAGCTGTTCGCAAAGCAGAAGATTCACTAGTAACTATCGTTGCTAAACGCAAATTATCTGAGGGCAAAGTAACTGGTTTTGATAAAGCGATTTCTGAGTACACAGATAAAGCTATTAAAGCGAATGAAGCTGGCCATGAAGATTTAGCGCTGGAATGTGCACAGAAAGTTGCAGACTTGAATGAAGAAAAAGCACTTGAAGAAGCGCAACTTAAGGCATTCAAAGAAGCAGAAGAAAAGCACAAGTCAAATATCGCGGTAGCTCGCAAAAATATTACAAGCATCGATCGTCAGATTGACCTTGTTAAAGCTACTGACAGCGTTCAAAAGGCACAAGCTGCAACTCAAGCTAGTGTTGTAGGTGCTTCATCTAAAACAAGTACGGCACTGGATTCGTTAAACCGAATTAAAGCTAAGCAGGCCGAGCAGTCAGCAAAACTAGAAGCCCAACAAGAGCTAAGTGATGCTGAAACTACTACAGATCTAGATCAGAAGCTTAAAGCTGCAGGTATTGGTGGCGGTACAACTGCCAAAGACCAGTTGGCAGCGATCCTAAACAAGAGCAAATCAGCCGAATAATTCAGGCGCGAAACTCTATAACACGAGCCCGCTTTCATGCGGGTTCATTTTTTCAGAATAAGGGACTTTTATGTTGAAAAAAGTTTGTTTAGCGCTGAGAGCTGTTTTTGGCAAGAAAAAGCCAGTTGAACAACCAAAACCCGTAACTCCAGAAATTTGCGGCTTTCGTCTTGGTGGCGCGTTTGAAATTGACAGCCTGATGTTACGACTTGCTGAACCGAAGTTGACCATCGAAGGTGCTGCAACATCGCAAATCATTGAAGCGGTCGGTGTAATCGATATGGGTGCTGGTACTCGCATAGTTCGGTACTACACAGATGATGAAGGGTATATCCAAGTGCTAATCAATGGCGATGATGACTCCGGTATTATGGAAATCAGCCTTTGGTATTTCTATGACTCTCGACCAATTGACGGGCAACAAGCGTGGGACAACCTACTTAACAATGAAATTGTTAAAGATGAATACGACTTGGAAGGTACTACGTTTGCCCCGTATTGGGAGAACGAAAAACCCGTTTGTCTGACAGAGAAAGTTTACAACAAAAATGGATTTGTCAAAGAACTGGACTCTTTCAACATGCTCTATTCACGCAATTTGCAAGACGACAAAACAGAAGACCTTCTATTACCACACGATAAAACAGAAGAACTTCTTGTCGCATGTGAAGAACGAATCGCAAATAACACCCCGGACCGATTACTTTCTCGTGTTACAGGGATTCAACTAAATATTTCTGACTTTAAAGTGGTGGCATAAATGATCGAACTAGCAAACGAAAGTGCAGCGGCAACAGCATTTATGAATGGGATTACTTCATTCATCGGTTACTTCGCATTGTCCTTGGTATTCTTGATTGGATTCAAATTCATTTACATGGCCATGACACCATACAACGAATGGAAGCTGATTAAAGAAGATAAAAACGTATCTGCTGCGATCGCGCTCGGCGGCGCAATTGTTGGTTATGCAATCGCTATCTCAAGCGCAGCTTCTCACTCTGTGGGGATTACTGATTATGCACTATGGGGCGCTGTAGCTCTAGTCGCCCAGGTTGCCGGTTTTGTGGGAGTTAGAGCCATTATGATGCCGAAGATCGTGCAAAGAATTGAAGAAAATGAAACTCCTGCAGCCGTGCTATTGGCTTCTGTTTCTATCGCTGTTGGCCTTCTTAACGCCGCTTGTCTGACATACTAGTCGAGGTAGCTATGACTGAATTAAAACGTCGAATGCGTAGCCGCATTAAACTAGAAGGTAAACGCAAAACATTTCGTCACTTTGCATTAGCGCCGCTGGCACTGGCAACACTTGCTGGTTGTCAACCAGACAGCCCACTTCGCATTAAGGTGTATGAAGACGTTGATGCTTGTAAAGCTGATGGTAAAGCAGAGCTTGGTACTCAATGCGATGCAGCATACAAAATTGCGCAACGTGAAGCCGACAGAACTACTGAGAAGTTCCGTAAACAGGCCGAATGTGAACTTGAGTATGGTGTCTGTGAAGCGATGCCAGCTGGATTAGGCTATCGTCCTAAGCTTGACGCATTTATGGTTGCGCCAGTTAAGCCCGAGCATTACGACAACTACGACATCTCTCGACAATATGGTGATTTGTTTGTGCAGCCATTGTTTACGTCGACATCTTCATACTCGGATAAATACGGAAAATTGTTCTTTGCAGATGGAATGAAAGTTGGTGATGCAAACAACATAAGCCATTTGAATTTCACTATGACCGACAGGTATCTGCACCCGTTACCAACAGTTCGGTTACGCAACGAGGATGACGGTTTTTACACTGGTAACTCTGGCGGTAACAATAAATCAAACTATGGCTCCAGTATCGGTCAGGGGATTGGTCAAGGAACGGGAAGTAGCGTAGCAAACACAATTGCGAATGCATATATCGCTGGCCGCGTAATTGATGCTCTTGATGACTCAAGCGAACGACGTCACAAAGAGCGCATGTATAACGCAGCCCGAGACGCTGAAAAGAAACAGCAAGCAATGAGTGGCGCAGGTTACAAGACAAGTTCGAGTTCAACTACTTCCAGTGGATTTAAGTCTGACTACAAAGCAAAACCAGTAGTGAAGACTTCCTCTCGTGGTGGTTGGGGTTCTTCTGTCAGCTCTCGTAGTAGCTGGGGTGGATAAACAACTCTCTTACATCATCCAAGCCGGTGGTTCATCACCGGCTTTTTAGTAACTGAGTAAGTGCTCTTGCCGATTATTTAAGGGGTGAGATGCTACTAGAACATTTACTTAGGCACTAACAAAGACATAGAGGTCTAAATGCTACAGATACCTACACAACCACGTCATGATTGGAAGAAGACAGCGCAAGAGTTCAATTTCGGCTTCCATACTTTCGACGACGAGCCATATTGGACAGAGGACCGCTACTTCCAATTCACTCTAACTCAGATAGAACGCGACATCGAGCAACCGACAGAAGAAATTCATCAAATGAGCTTGAATGCGATCGCCAAGGTTATTGAAAGCGATGAACTGATGGCAAAGTTTCAAATACCTGAATCTATGTGGGGCTTGGTTCGTGAATCTTGGAAACGCCGTGACCCGAGTTTATATAGTCGTATCGATTTGGCATATGACGGGAAGAACCCGGCAAAGCTCCTAGAACTAAACAGTGACACGCCGACAAGTCTCTACGAACTGGCATTTTTCTCTTGGCTGTGGCTTGAAGAAAAGGTTAATCGCGGCGAATTGCCACAAAATGCCGACCAGTTCAACCTGTTGGAAGATTTGCTTGTAAGACGTTTTATCGAGTTAAAGCCAACACTGGCATTTAATACGATGCACTTCGCATGCTGTAAGGACACCATCGAAGATCGCGGTACGGTACAATATCTTCAAGACTGTGCCAAAGAAGCCGGCATCCACAGTGAATTTGTGTATGTAGAAGATATTGGCATTTCGGAAGATGGAAAATACTTTACGGATGCCAATAGCAAACCGATCGATACGCTTTTTAAACTATATCCTTGGGAGTACATGTTACGCGAGGAATATAGCCAGCATCTAGAAACAGCAGAGATCAATTGGATGGAACCATTGTGGAAGTGCATCAGTTCCAATAAAGCAATTTTGCCACTGTTATGGGAGATGTACCCAGGCCACCCGAATTTGCTTGAAGCTTATTTTGAAAATGACCCACGAGTAGCGAGTATGGACCATTACGTCGTGAAGCCAATTTTTTCACGTGAGGGTGCGAACATCTCGATCGTAAAAGATGGCGAAGTGGTTGAATTTGTAGATGGCCCTTATGGTAGCGAAGGGAAAATTGTACAGGCTTACACACCATTGCCAACATTTGGCGAAAACCATGTACTGATCGGAAGTTGGTTAGTGAATGGTACTGCGGCAGGAATTGGAATTCGAGAAGATGAAGGGAAAATAACCAAAGATTCTAGCCGATTTATCCCGCATATCATTTTAGGGTGATATGTAATGGGGTTCTAGGGATTTTCCCCTCTAAAGTAACATAGAACGCTACAGGTATTATATTATATGGTCTGTGGCGGTGGGTTACCTTCCAATATTCTGCCATCTTATATAAACACCATCAATCATATTGGCGTTTATTCATCATGGCAATTAGTAATGAACTCTCGATTCTGACTCAGGCAGAACAACGAGACTTGTATTCAGCACCTCAGTTTTCTATTGAGGAACAACGTTTGTATTTTTCGCTAAACGATGTAGAACAGGCCGAATGCCGTACTATCAGGCTTACTAAACATCGTTGTTATTTCGTGGCGCTTCTGGGCTATTTTAAATCTAAGCCAGTGATCATTGCTCCGAGTTTCCGTGATATCAGTATCGACATGCAGTTTATTGCCTCCCAAATTCAAAGAGGTAAAGGGATCAGGCCTTTCAGTGTCAGTAAAATGCAGCGTGACCGTATTTACTCAAGGATACTGCGTCTACTAAATTACAATAAGTGGAATGAAAAACAGCACCTCAATGCTCTGTGCCACCACCTGGTTTACATTGGTCATGCCTGGCTGGAGCCTCGACACCTCTTTGATGCGGCCATTGAATACCTTGCCAGCCATAACATTGCCATTCCTAAGTACTCCGTGCTTCAAAGACTGATAAGCCGCACAATGCAACAGGTCAGAAAAGACCTGACGCTCCAACTGAATCAACTTACCAGTAAT
>NZ_CAWMYL010000007.1:0-741 GCF_963871815.1 Vibrio sp. L85 | reverse complement strand
AGCGTTTGGTGGTTGGGCGCGGTGAACTCGGGTGTGGATGCCGATTGGGTAGCCAAGCAAAAAGGCATTCACTCCAATGAAGTTGCAGATCTTAAAAGTGCCAAGGTAAACAAAAAACTTATCGGTAAAGCGATTGCAGAATATCTCATCGTTCGTGATGGTATTGGCAACCTAGAGCGCGGCGCGCTGAACTGCGAAAGCGGCAAACTCCTATCTCGAAACTACCGTTAAACTCACATTTCAACCTATAGGTTAAAAGTTCTACCTATAGGTTGAAACTTCATGACCGTTTCTCGGTTGTCTGATTTGATAATGACTCTTTTAACTCTTTCCAACGTTGTGAAACAGGGGAAATCATGAAAGCAAGTCATAAAACTATGCTGATGACGGTTGTCGTTGCGCTATTGGCATTAGCGGCAATCAACAATATTGGCGCACTTAAGCCAGTTAAAGAACAGCTTAACGGCAATGCAGGGTGGTTTTAATTATGGAACTACTAAACACACCATTTAACCCACGCCCACTCGATTTAGACCCTGTAGAAGGGGTGAATTGGGGCAACCAAGCAAGCTTACGCTTGGTTAGTGGTCCAACTTACCAATCCATTGAGCTGGTAACAGACATTACCAATCCTGCTGATATTGAGCGTGTACGTATCACGCTAAACGGTAAGGAAGTCTACAACCTAACAGGTCAAGACTTGGTTGATATTCAAGAGCACCGCAAACAGTTCACTCAAGC
>NZ_CAWMYL010000006.1:0-388 GCF_963871815.1 Vibrio sp. L85 | reverse complement strand
CCAATCGGCATCCACACCCGAGTTCACCGCGCCCAACCACCAAACGCTGGATTGGTTGGTTACGGTTTTTGGCACTTCCTGACCACGCTGAAAGATGGTGTGAACAACATGACCAAACTGACGCCCACCACGCAAAAGCTCACCCGTTTTCCCTTCCAACTTTCCAGAGGTCTCCGCACAGCTGGCTAACTCTTCAATCACCACATGTAACTTAGGTTTACGTCCATCCCCAAGCGCCCAAGCAATTGCGCTGAAGGTTTCCAACTCCGACATGCATGCCCCTTTTGGCGGAACATAGGCAAGCTTGAACGAACATCCAGTACGACGACCATGCACCGCCGCTTTAATGAATTTAGCGGGGTCAGAAAAACCATGGCACATTTGACCG
>NZ_CAWMYL010000005.1:0-196264 GCF_963871815.1 Vibrio sp. L85 | reverse complement strand
GCAACAGCAACAGCAACAGCAACAGCAACAGCAACAGCAACAGCAACAAAAGTCTCAAAATGAGGCTAAGAAAGAGCAAGGACAACAGTCACAAAATCAGCAAGAATCTGAAAATAAAAAAGAAAAGCAGAAAGCCGAGCAGCAACGCGCTAAACAAGGAAAAGAGAAACTGGATGAGCAGAAAGGTCAGCCAATGCAGGCTCAAGCTCAACCAGAGAAAACACATCAGGATGACCCTGAGTTCCGACGCTTAGAAGCGGTGGAAAGTGCTCGTGACCCAAGCTTCCTGATTCGTGCTCAAATGCAGTTGCAAGCTCAACAAAAACAACCTCCACAACAATCAAATAAGGAGTGGTAAGTCCATGATGAAAAAAGGCGCAAAACTGGTCTTTGTTCTAATGGCCAGCCTACTAACTAGCTTTTCGGTTTTTGCTCAAAGCCTTCAAGCCAGCGTAAATAAGACTCAGGTGGCTAAAAACGAAGTGATCAACCTTAGGATCATGGCAGACACAGAGCTAGGCTCAGATGCGATTAACTTTGATGCTCTGAAAGATGATTTCTTTTTGGGTCAGCCGCGTTATGGTCGCTCGAGTAATAACATCAATGGTCATAAAACCGTTCGCACTGAATGGAGTATTTCAATTGCTCCAATGAAAGAAGGTGTCGTGACCATCCCTAGCTTCTCTGCTGATGGAATGACAACAGAGCCTATCAAACTGCGCGTCACCAAAGATCAAACAGAACCGGACATGGATGAACTGTTTAGTTTCAACATGGACGTGGATAACCATACGCTTTATCCCCAGCAGTCTACGACGGTGCGAATGCAGTTAGTCATAAAGGCAGATCCTCGTCGCCTTGATAACCCTCAAATCCTCCCACCAAGTATTGAAGGGATGAAAATCGAGCCAGCAAGCGATGCCAAACAAGGTCGTCGCGTTATAGATGGACTTGAAGTTACGGTGTTAGAACAGTCATTCCACATTACTGCGGATCAACCAGGCACGTACACGCTTAACGGCCCTAAGCTGACTGGTTCATATATCTATGGGGACAGCTTAACTGGCTCAACCAAGATCATGCCAATCAACACAAAAACAGAGCAAATGACAATTACCGTCAAGCCAATTCCAAAAGACTTCAAAGGAAACTGGCTGCCTGCAAGTGCGTTAGAAATGACACAGAGCTGGCAAGATGATCAGGGTAATCCTCTGTCTGTGAATAAGATAAACACTGTGAAGCAGGGTTCTTCTATCACTCGTACGATTCGCATTCGAGCACATGGTACTCAAGCGGAATACTTGCCACGTATTGGTATCATTTACCCAAGTACATTACGTGTTTACCCTGAACAACCACAGTTTGAAACCTCGCGCGATGGCACAGTGACGATGACCGTCAAACAAGTGCTAATCCCTACCGAGGCAGGCAGCCTGACACTCCCGGGGTATTCTGTAAATTGGTGGGATAGCAATCGAGATCAAGAGAGAAAAGCAGAGATCACCCAGCTCAAATTGAATGTCGAAAAAAGTGATAGTGGTTTAATTGCCTTGCCAGAAAGTGCGTTACCAACGCAACCTGCAGCTACTTCGGCACCCACTGCGCCAAGTGGTGTAGATTCAATTTGGCAAACACTCACTTTCGTATTCGGCGTATTGTGGCTTGTCACTTCTGCTATCGCGTTTGGACTATGGAAAACACGCGCGACTCAACAAACAGAAAAGGCAGTAAGCGCGCGTCATGGTTCGCCAATTCAAGATTTAGAGCGCACCATCAAACAAGGTGACAGCGTGATGATTGAAAGAGCAGTTAATGACTACCTAAACACCCATCATAGCAGCAGCGAATCTGACGCAGTAAGAGCGGTGAAAGAGGAGTTAGCCGTTATGAACCAATCTCGCTTTAGTGCGACACAACAAGTGTGGAAAGCAGAAACTCTACTCGTCAAACTTAAACAACTGGCGAAAGAGAAGCACACTAAATCTAGCCACCAGCTAGAAAAGTTGTAATCTCCTTCATCTTACTAACGCAAAATGGCCGCTCAATCAGAGCTGCCATTTTTGTATTTTGGTGATCTTAAGCAACGATTTGATCCGGCGTGTCGAACATACGAACACAATTTCGACCGCTATTTTTCGCCTGATAAAGCGCTTTATCTGAAAGTTGATAAAGGTGATCAAAATTAAAATCTTTTCCTTGAGTTTGATAACAGGAATAACCGACAGAAACCGTAAGCAATTCACCTTCTGGGTTGTGACAATGCTTGATTCCTTCATCCTCGATACAACGTCGAATACACTCCGCACGTAGCCTAACCTCTTCTTGGTCAGACCCGATCATCAGAAGGACAAACTCCTCACCACCAATGCGACAAAACACTTCGTCTTCATCTTTGGTATGATGCTCAAGAATATTGCCAATTCGCATTAAGGCAATATCCCCTTCTAAGTGCCCATAATGGTTGTTAAACAAACCAAAATGGTCAATATCGATCAGAATAAGACCGAAAGGCATCACCTCATTATGTTCGATATAACAGTACTTTTGCATCACATGCTCTAACATGCGGCGGTTGCCCAAACGTGTTAGCGGATCAAGTTTGGACAAAACCTCCAATTGTCGATTCGCTTCTTCCAGCTCTTTTGTTCGATTCTTGACTTCAAGCTCTAGGTTTTCATTCAGCTCTCTAATCGCTTCCTGCGCTTGAGTTCTTTGCAACACTTCAGCAAGGCTTGAAGCAAACATTCGAATCACTTCACGTAGCTGAGATGTCAACGGTGCACGGGTAAGAAGGTTATCCACGGCGATAAAAGCGATAGGACCGCTGCTATTCGATGTCAGCACTGTCATGGCAGCCCAACCGAACCCTACAATGTTACAGTCATGGTAAATAGGTACCGATTCTTCAAAGGCGACCTCATTTGGCATCGAGCGGGCTAGATTGATCAAAGAGAAGTCTTGCGTCTCACCAAAAAAGTAAGATTCATCAACCACATTCCCTTGAATGTCGGTTCCCCACGTTCCTTGCATATAAGAGCAATTTTCATCGGTTAAGAACACGGCCATACGGTCAATGCCAAGGTTCTTAATTGCAAACGTCACCGCAGATTTACAGACATCACTCACGGTCGTACAACGTGATAATTCAACCATACTGGAGTGCAGCATACGCACATTTTGCTCTTGGCGTTTTCGGATAAAAATTTGAGAGAAAAGCGAACCAAAAGACTCCAGCATTTGCTTTTGGTAAGCGGTAATCGGTTTACGGTGAATAAAGTTGTCCAGCGCAAACCAGCCAAATGGCTCATTCCCATCGCGTAAAATCAACATCGCGTTCCATCCCTGCCCGACAACTTTGCCTGCGGTATATATAGGGGCATCTTCAACGATGACCAGATTGCGCTCTATGCTCGACAAAGCGGCGATATACTCTTCACTCAATTGGTGAAGATCATACTGAGTGTGGAACTCGTCAATAGTAGTACCCGACTCATCTGTACCGTACGTGCCACTGAAACTGCGCTTTTTCATATCAAGCAACATCAAGGTTGAGCGATCAAAGCCTAGACGCTCACGCAGTGCCTCTACTGCTTTTAAATACAGATCTTTCAAAGAGTCTGGGTTGGAAATTTCTAAAGCGACTTGTTGTACGAGCTTCATATTTTCGATGAACCGTTCACGTTGGCTGAGTTCATCAACATATTGGGCTTCTCGTACATCGCGGTGCTTCATCTCAAGCGACGCGTGTTTTTCAGCTCGAATGCACTGCCAACGAGCAGCAGCGAGCTGCATAGCGTCGTAGCTTTCTTCGTAAATATTGTGAGCCGATCGGGCTTGAACGTTTTGTACTAGTAGATAGGTGCGCTTAATCGGTGTGTTATCGAGCATCATGATGTAGCTGTCGCCACCCAGATCTTGAATGTGTTCCCAATTGCAGGTATTGATCGCAAGGGGAATAATACTTTCTGAGGTATCAAACTGGCTTGCCCAATCCCAAAAAGCTTCTGGATACTGACGAATTGGAAATAAGTCACCACGGGAAAAAGGAATGGTCCCGGCTGGATTAGTCAGCGGATCGTCGAAAATCGCTATCGCGCTGGGGGAAAAGTGCTGTTCTAGATGCTCGAAGATGGCTTCCGCCAAGAGCCTATGATCTCTCGTCGAAGAGACTGTTCTTGTAAAACTTTTTAAACTCACCTGACCAACCTAATCTACTTTTTTATTTTCGATAAAAAACTACTTAGGTGTAGATATGCAATCAATGGAATCCAAGTTGAGCTGTTAAGTCTTTCGCAAAAAATATTAACTTAATTTCACATTCGAGAACCTTTCAACATTTTTAGACAGGTGTTTCATCAGAATTACATACTGCAAAAAAATGAGCAAAAATGAATCAACATGAGCATTGCTAATAATGATAGGCAGTCACACCCAAAATAAAAAAAGCCCCTCACTAGGAGGGGCAAGAGTACCATCGCTTATAGTTATTAACGTATATGCTTGTAAATACTGTAATTAACCAAAGTCACCGTTTACATAACCTTGGGTGCGGTCGTCTTTTGGATCGCTAAAGATAACTTGTGTATCGTCATGCTCAACCAATTCGCCCATTAGGAAGAACGCAGTACGATCTGAGATACGACGCGCCTGCTGCATTGAGTGCGTTACGATCACGATGGTGTAGTTCTTCTTCAACTCTTCCATCAATTCTTCGATTTTGTGGGTCGCAATCGGGTCAAGTGCTGATGTTGGCTCATCCATTAGAATCACATCAGGCTCCATTGCGATTGTACGTGCTATACATAGACGCTGCTGCTGACCGCCAGACAGACCAAACGCGTGAGACTTAAGACGGTCTTTTACTTCATCCCAAAGTGCTGCACCACGCAGGGATCGTTCCACGACTTCATCGATGTGCTTTTTGTCTTTGATGCCTTGAGCTCGCAGACCGTACGCCACGTTTTCATAGATACTCATTGGGAATGGGTTTGGCTTCTGGAATACCATACCAACCTTAATACGAAGATCAGCAACATCGATATTGCCGTAAATATCTTCACCGTCCATTGCCAACTTACCCGTGATCTTCACGCCTTCAATCAGGTCATTCATGCGGTTCAAGCAACGTAGCAATGTTGATTTACCACAACCTGAAGGACCGATTAGCGCCGTCACTTGGCGTACTGGGATTGGTAAGTTGATTGATTTCAGTGCTTGGTTGTCACCGTAAAACAGATCTAGGTTTTCAATATCAAACTTGTTCATTTTCTTAATCTCTTAAATCTTGAATTCGTGTCTTTTAACGTGCGTTCTTAATTCGTTTTGTTAGTAAGTTGCGGTGTTAAAACGTCGTGCGATAAGTTTTGTAAACATGTTGATCAGTAGAACAACAACAATCAGAACTGTCGCGGTACCGTAAGCCTGATTCCATTCTTCAATGGTAAACAGTTCGGTAGTCAGTTTGTATAGGTGAACGGTTAACGTACGACCTGAATCCAATAGAGAATCCGGAATACGTGCAACCATACCTGCTGTCAGGAATACTGGAGCAGACTCACCAATGACACGACCAATACTTAGAATGACCGAGGTTAAGATACCTGGCATTGCGCTTGGAAGAATTAAACGCCAGATAGTGTAAATCTTAGAAGCACCCAGACCGTAAGAACCTTCACGGTATGTTTGCGGTACTGCCATCAACGCTTCTTCCGTAGTACGGATGATCACTGGCAGGATAAGGATACTTAGCGTTAGGGCACCTGATAGAATCGAGAAGCCAAGACCAAGAATTGCCACAAAGAAAGTCATACCGAATAGACCGAAGATGATCGACGGGATACCCGCCAATGACTCAGTACAAAATCGGATAATCTTCACTAAACGACTGCCTACTTTCGCGTATTCGGTCAAGTAGATTGCTGTCATGATACCGAGTGGAGCAGCCACTGCGATAGATGCGATAACCATGTAAATTGTCGCCACAATCATTGGGAAGATGCCCTGCTCTTCACCTGTACGCGTATAGTTATCAGTAATGAAGTTCCAATCTACGTGTTGTAGACCGTTTGATAGGATGTACCAGATAATCCAGAACAAAAAACCTACCGTCAGTGCTGCCGAGATCCAGACAAATGCGTTAAAGACATTATCTTTGAACTGGCGTGCTTTTTTAAGTTTTGCGCGATCCATAATAGTCACCTTTAACGAGCGATTACTTCGCTTTTTCTCGGTTTAGGTAAAGTAGTACAGCGTTCAACGACATGATGAAAACCAGAAGTACCACACCTGTAGCGTAAAGTGCGTTTGCGTGAACACCACTTGCGTAAGACATTTCAATAGCGATGTTTGCCGTTAGCGTACGAGCCGAATCCAAGATGCCTTCTGGCATAGCTGGCGCGTTACCCATAACCATAATGATCGCCATGGTCTCACCCAACGCACGACCGATACCCAGAATCACACCTGTCATGATGCCTGAGCGAGCCGCTGGAACGAGCAATTTAAAGATGGTGTAGATTTTAGATGCGCCTAACGCCAAAGAACCTTCTTTGTAAGTACGAGGAACCGCGCGGATAGACGTTTCAGAAACCGTAATTACCGTTGGTAGAATCATCACACCAAGAACGATGATACCTGCAAGGATAGTGTTACCCGCTGGCACATCAAAAACGTTTTGAATCAGTGGAACGATAATAACTAGACCAAAGAAACCGTAAACGACGGAAGGGATACCTGCGAGCAGTTCTACTGCCGGGCGAATAATGTCCGCCAAGCGCTTTGGTGCGATTTCCGCGATAAAGATAGCAGTCAAAACACCAATTGGAACACCCACTAAAACCGCGCCAGCTGTCGATACGATAGAAGCGACGATCATAGTGGCAACACCGTATAATGCAGGTGGTAACCAGTTTTGACCTAGGACAATGCCCGAGACGCCCGCTTCTTGGAATGCTGGGATACTCTCTCGAACGATGAAGTATGCGATAACTGCTAATGATACGATGCCGATAACAGCACTCGTTAGGAACAAGCCGTGGAAGATGCGTTCTCTCCAATCGACGCGGCGTTTTTCGCGTAAACCTGGCTTGCTGATCGCTTTAGCGTCAGTAGTCATAAGCTTTTCACTATTTGTTGCGATGGTCATAAAAATCTCACGGTTCTTGGCAATGCCGTTGAACACAATGGATAGAAAAGGCTCAGCCCGAAATGTTGGGCTGAGCAAACTTTAGAGTCCCGATAGGATTAGTTAACTGAGATGTAACCTTTTTGGTCAACTAGCGCTTGCGCTTCGTCAGTTAGCATCCAGTCTAGGAATTTTTGAGTTTCAGCAGATGGCTTGCCATCTTTGTAAAGGACAAGGAAAGGACGAGCAACTTTGTAAGAACCGTTCTTCACATTGTCTACCGATGCTTCGATACCATCGATTGGAAGCGCGTTTACAGAGCCATCAACAGTACCAAGAGAAATGTAGCCGATTGCGTATGGGTTAGAAGCAACCATAGTCTTCAGTGCACCGTTACCGTTAGCAACTTGAGCGCGTTGAGAGATTGCAGATACTTTCTTACCAGAAATTTTCATTTTTAGAGACATGATGTCTTCGAATGCGCCACGAGTACCAGAAGCCGTATCACGAGTGATTGCTACGATTGGCTTATCTGCACCGCCAACATCTTTCCAGTTTGTCACTTCGCCTTTGTAGATAGCAGTAACTTGCTCAGCCGTTAGACCTGATAGTTTGTTTTGTGGGTTTACAACAACTGCGATACCGTCTAGAGCAACTGTCTCTTCTTTTAGAGCAGGCTCTTTCTCAGAGTCTTTTAGGTTACGAGAAGACATACCTAAGTCTGCAGAACCGTTTTTCGCTGCTTTAACACCAGCAGATGAACCAGGACCTTGAACTTCGATAAATACGTTCGGGTTTGTCTTCATGTATGTTTCAGAGAAAACTTCCATCAGTGGAGTTACGCTGCTAGAACCCACTGCAGAGATAGTTTCTTTAGCAGAAACAGGAGTCACTGCCATTGCGCCTAGAAGTGCGATTGCACCGATTACTGTCTTTTTCATCACAATTTCCTTTAAGTGGCCTTATTGCCGTTGTGTTTCACTTGAACGGTGCTCACTTTAGAATCCAAATGTGACAGTTGTGTTTCACTTAGTTGAAGCCTCTATGACACGTTGTCATTTCTGCTTAATAAATCAGCAATCAAACTTTATTTACTTTCGAGCTCAAAATACTTTGACTGCTTTTTGTAATAGCAAAATGCCAACTACATCGCTTTTAATATATTTCATAACAAATAAACATTGTTAAATGATTGATATATCGAGACTAATGATTAGAATCGTTACGCTTTACTTACAAAAATGATAATAGTTACAATCTTTAGAGGGTCAATCATGCGTCAATTACTTAGTGCGCTGTCTATTAAGCTACAGGTTTTCGTGCCCGTACTTTTCACTGTCATACTTCTCATCGTAGGTTTGAGCGTAGGCATAGGAAAATTAGAGCAAGCGTTCGATAAAGTTACGGTTTCAACAAATAACCTTATCGTGCACAAAGAAGAACTGAGCTCAATCGTAGACAACACTTATGCCATGCGCATTAAGGCTATCTACAGTCTTTTCAGGGCTGAAGATGTCAAAACACTTAACCAAGAATTACAACGACGTCAGGCGACAAACCAAGAATTTTTAAACTCAATCGATCAAATTGAAGGTATTCATGCAGAGGTAAATGCCATGCGTGAGGCGATGAACCACTATGTGGATTTCACTCGAGTCACCATGACACCTCTGTTAAATACCAAGCATTCATCGGACGACACAACATCGGATTTTGACCAAGAATACGAAACCGCAATGGGCAAATACCGCCTCGCTGGTGAGGCAATGATCAATGCCATTGACAGCTTGTCTAAAAAGCTCAATCAAATCGTAACGGATGAAGTAGAAGAAAACGGAGTATTGCACTCTAATACGCTAACCTACAGCACCATCTCGCTGGTCATCATCCTTTCTATTGCTTCATTTATCAGTTGGCTGCTGGCAAGCTATATTGTTGCGCCTATTCGTAATCTGCAACAAACCATGAAAGAAGTAGCAAAAGGCAACTTGCTTGTAGAAGCAGAAGAAGTAGGTAAAAACGAAGTATCCGAATTGGCGAGTGACGTTAACCAAACGATCCATCAGCTTCGTGGCACCGTCGATTCTCTAGTACGAATCAGTGAAGATGTCGCTTCGGCGTCTACTGAGCTTGCGACAGTCATGACACAAAGCAGCGCAAACTCTGATCAAGAAAAACAAGAAGTAGAACAAGTCGCTTCTGCAATTAATCAACTTGAATCTACCGCTGCGGAAGTGTCAACTAACGCACAGCAAGCGGATAGCGCATCTAATGAAGCGACGAAATTAACTTCACAAAGTTTGAGCATGTTTGAGGAAAGCACGCGTGCAAGTACTAAGATGGCAGATCAACTCAACGAAGCTGCCCACGTAGTGACATCACTAAAAGACCAGTCGGAACAGATTGGTAAAGTGATTGAGGTTATTGAAAGTATCTCTGAACAAACCAACCTGTTGGCACTCAATGCCGCTATTGAGGCAGCACGCGCAGGTGAAAGTGGTCGTGGATTTGCCGTAGTTGCAGATGAAGTACGTATGCTTGCAGCAAGAACTCAAGAATCGACCAAAGAGATCCAAACCATCATTGAAGAGCTGCAACAACAGTCTGGTCAGGCAAACGAAAGCATGCATTCAAGCTTAGCCATGCTAGAAGACAACCAGGCGCTTGCTGCAGAAGTAAGCCGTTCTCTGAGCGACATCAACAGCGCGATTTCTGACTTGAACGCGATCAATACTCAAGTCGCGACCGCTTCAGAAGAACAGAAACAAGTCACCTCTGACATCAACAACAACTTAAGCACTATTTATGAGTTGGTCAGCCAGAACGTAACGGGTATCACCCAATCAGCCGCTGCAGCGCAAGAGTTGTCTGGTTTGGCAGAAAATCAGAAACACCAGCTTAAGCAGTTCCAAATCTAAGCGTTCGACTCAACGCATAATTTACACACGAGAAAACAAAAAGCTCCGCAATCGCGGAGCTTTTTATAAACAACAAAACGATTCAAATATCAGGTCACAGGAAAGCAAGACTCAATTAGAGAAGATGTGTCGTTACAACCCAAATTAGAGCGAGGAAGCCAACAAAATAAAGTGAGGAAACAACAATGGATTTTATCAACTCTCCCATCTGTGATTTCTCAGTAATCATGAGTTCCTCCACGATACATAACCAAAGCACAGCTTATTACTGCCATACAGAGAAACGAAAACATCTCAACGAACAAAGTTGTTTGTTCCCACCCTAGTTCTCGACATTGTTGCTCGGTAAGGGTCATGTCTATTTCTTCTAACCATTGCTCTTTTTGCTGCTGAAGATCTTGTTGCTGCATGTCGTATTCTCCTCTTCACACCCCGCTCATGCTAAGCAAAAAATCCGTTCAGAAAAATCAAAGTGTCTTTAACCCACGTTTAGAATAAATAAACGTAAAGCTTATACCCAAGTAACCTCAAGATGCTTGGTTCAGCGAGGATGACTTGGTTTGTAGACGCGGCGGCGATTTAAAGGCTTGGTGGGTCTAAATCAAAAATCGACAACAAAGTATACAAGCCAAGGCCCTTACTATTTACAAAGAGTGCCCTTCGGGAGCGTGTCATTGACTCGCTTTTTTAGTCAAACAAATGGCTACGTCAAACCAACTTGGAAAGAGCTGGCTATTACGCTGCGTCGTTTTCCTTGAAGTCAAATCAATAACAACGCTCTGAACTCTGCATCTTGAAGTCACTTAGGTATATCTGTATCGTTTGTTTGAAAGCATAAGGCATAAAAAAAACCGAGCTCTTAAGCTCGGTTTTCGTCTATCAGTTTTGTCACTTTCGCTAAAGATTAATCTTCAGAACTTGGTGCTGCTGGCTTCTTTTTAGGGATAAACACGTTATCACCCACTGCCACGTTTTGATAGAAACCTTTGTCGCGCTGAGTTGGTTTCTTCGGCGTTTTCTTAGCTTGAGGACGTGCTTTCTTAGGAGCCACTTTCTTGTTGCGGAAATCTGGCTTACGTGGCTTCAGACCTTTGAATTTACCTTTTAGATCTTCAAACACAGAGAAGCTCAAATCTTGCTGTAAGTAAGTTTCTACACGCTTGAAGCTATCCCAATCTTTAGGGCCGACCAATGAAACTGCATCACCTTTGTTACCCGCACGGCCAGTACGACCAACACGGTGAACGTATTCTTCTGTATGCTTAGGCATATCGAAGTTAATTACGTGTGTCACAGTCGCGATATCAAGACCACGAGAAGCAACGTCAGTTGTCACCAGAATCTTAAATACCGCACGCTCAAACTGGCTCATGATGGTATTACGTTGAGTCTGGTTCAAGTTACCGCTTAGTGCGATAGCTTTCAGTTTCTTCTCGTTCAACTTCGCTGTTAGACGCTCAGTATCATCGCGAGTCGCAGTAAAGATGATCACCTGACGGTATTCAGCTTCTTCTAGAACTCGTTCAAGAATCGCTTCTTTGTGATCTAAGTGATCACATAGGTAGAATTTCTGAGTAATGTCTTTGTGTTCTTCGTTCGAAACACCAATTGCAATACGTTTTGGCGCATTCAGCATTTCTGCTGCGATGTCATTCACTTCTGCGTGATCAAGTGTTGCAGAGAACATCAAAGTTTGACGACGACGGTGTTTTGCCGCTTTATGAATGCGACGCAACTCCGGAGCAAAGCCCAGATCCAACATACGGTCAGCTTCATCTAGAACCAATGTTTCCAGACCATCAAGGAACAAAGAACGGTGCTCCAGATGATCAGCCAAACGACCTGGAGTGGCAACGATAAACTTAGGGTAGCGACGCAGTGCTTTAACCTGATCGTTAAAGTTTTCACCACCAAGAATCAATGCAGCGTCGTAGGACAAACCACCAAGCATTGAGCGAAGCTCACCATATACTTGTTTTGCTAGCTCACGCGTTGGCGCAAGAATCACAGCTCGTGGGTCTTTTGCAGAAAACGACTTATTCTTTAGTGACTTATGTAGCATTGGCAATACAAACGCCAAAGTCTTACCCGAACCCGTTTTCGAAGATGCCAATAGATCCTTGCCTGCAATCGCAACAGGAATCGCCTGCTGCTGAATGTCAGTCGCTTTTTTGAAATCGTAGTGTTTTAGGTTCTTCAACAATCGGTTGTCTAGGCCTAGATCTTTAAATTGCAAAGTATTCTCCAATAAATAGTCAGCGTGTTGAGCGCTTTTTCAGTGTCGTTTCCGCTCTAACGCAGCAAAAAATAAAAGCTCGATATAATACCGCAAATCATAGGAGTATAGATAGAGATCACACAAACTAATTCCAATAGAAAAAATAAAGTTTCCGCTTAGAAACTTTCATTTGTGTCAATATCGTCTAAATTATTGATATCAGGTAGTAGCAAAAGAGCTGCTGTACTACCTGATACTGGCGTTAGCAAGTGAGTAATCACTTACATTTGTAAGAAGAAAGTTAGCATCCGTATCAGGTACTCTATGAAATCCTTGGATTTTTTTGACTTTTGCTACATCATGTTCTGATAGAATGTATTCACATTTGACCCTATGACTATATGACACAGAATTTATAGCGTAGGAATTTCACTATATGCAAGGAGTTCTAATATGAACAAAACGTTGATCGCAGCTGCAGCAACTTCAGTACTTCTACTAGCAGGTTGTGCTTCTTCTGACGAAGCAGCAACAGCTACTAAACTAGACGAACTAAGCAACCAAGTTAGCCAACTAAGCCAAGACGTACAGTCTCTACAATCTGACGTTCAAAAGTCTAACGACGCGGCTATGGCAGCTCAAGAAGAAGCTGCACGTGCTAACGAGCGTATCGACAACATCGCTCAGTCTTACACTAAGTAAGATTTGATTCCGCGCTTTAACGCTCGTTAAGGCGCGGTTATTTCAACTGGGACACCATTCTGCGCAGCAATCGCTGCTTTCGCTTTAGCATTCGTCATACCAAACTCATCAAGCCACCAGTCCAATTCTTTTGGAATGACTAAGTGATCCTTCTCGCCATTGCTGCGAGTTAACGGCTCGTGGGCTTCAACAAACACACTACGATCTGGTTCTAATGCGACTTTAACCGGTTGATTGATGATTTTTACTTTTTCGCCACGACGTACTTTATCAAATAACCATTCGATGTCTCTTGGGTCCATACGAATACAACCCGCACTCACACGCATACCAATACCAAAATCTTTATTGGTGCCGTGGATCAAGTATTCACCATGCCCATATGCCAAACGAAGTGCAAACATACCTAGTGGGTTATCTGGTCCAGCAGGAACGACAGCAGGTAGGTCAATCCCCTTTGCTTTGTACTCTGCACGAATAGAGGCAGGTGGCGTCCAAGTCGGATTAGGACGCTTTTGACTGATGCTTGTAGTCATTTCTGGAGTGTCTCGACCAATTCGACCTATACCTACAGGAAAAACATGAACCACGTTTTCGTTTTCTGGGAAATAGTAAAGTCGCAATTCGGCAAGGTTAATGACAATACCTTTATGAGGGACATCAGGAAGAATAAGCTGAGTAGGGATCGTTAAAACGTGACCATCTTGAGGGAGAAACGGGTCAACCCCTTTGTTTGCAGCCATTAGCGCGAGCATGCCAACATCATATCGCTTCGCAATATTCGCCATAGTTTCGCCTTGTTCAACCACATGGTTTTCCATGCGACCTATAACGCGAGCTCCGTCCTCTGGTAGTTGGTACATTTTAGCGAATGACAAACTACTCACTAAAGACAACGATATAGACAACAGGGTTCTTTTAGCGATACTCATTGGACGCTTCTTGCTAGGCATCTCTCTCTATTCCTTGGCATTTTTGAAGAGCCGTAAGGTTATCTCTCTTTCCACCTTGTGATCAACCATCGGCTTGTGATAATCCAGTAAATTAAAGCCACTCCATAGCCAAGGGTTATGAATGAATTTGTTTGGTACTTGTTTTATTTCCGGCACCCAATGGCGAACAAAGGTTCCGTCAGAGTCAAATTTCTCGCCTTGGCTGATCGGATTGAATATGCGGAAGTAAGGCTGCCCGTCGCACCCTGTTGATGCCGACCATTGCCACCCACCATTGTTGGCGGCAAAGTCTCCATCCACCAGCTTACTCATAAAATAAGCTTCACCCCACCGCCAATCGATATGAAGATCTTTGGTTAAGAAGCTTGCCACTATCATACGTAGTCGATTGTGCATCCAACCTGTTGTATTAAGTTGGCGCATTGCCGCATCCACGATAGGGTACCCAGTATTTCCTGCTTTCCAGCGTTCGAAGGCTTGCTCATCGTACGACCACTGAATCTTGTCTTCCCAAGCAATGAAGCCTCTGCCCTTGACCAACTTTGGCTCGAATACCAATAAGTGTTGATAAAATTCTCGCCAAATGATTTCGCTCAGCCACGTCGCTTTACCATCTGATAGGTCAACCATAGGGCTTTCAGCATACAACCTAGCGATGCACTGCCTTGGTGACAGAGCGCCGATAGCCAAATACGGAGACAATTGACTCGTACCATCAACAGAAGGGATATCCCTTTCAGCTTGGTAGGCATCACTACGGTCTCGAGCAAATTCTCGCAAATGCTGAACAATATCACTGGTTGCTGCGAACCATCGCTTGCTAGATTCTCTAGGATAAGAGAATGCGACACCATCATGGTAGCGATCTGGCTGAATCGGCTGGAGGGTAGACGGTGACAGCTCGGCTTGCGGCTCAGGTTTCGATACAACTGGCATTTGAAATTTTGCCAACCAAGCACGTTTAAACGGAGTGAACACTTTAAAGTACTCCCCCTGTTTATTTAAAACGGTAGTCGGAGCATGAACGCACTTATCGTGAAAAGTATCAAAGGCAATGCCTCGACTTGAAAGTGCGTGAGAAACCTCTCTATCTAGTACTTGTTCATTCACCTCGTAATGGATGTTCGCCATGACACGTTGAGCGCTTAAAGAAGTAGCCCAGTCATTTATGACATCTGTTACATCGGCAAACTCGGGCACCTCTTTGTATAAAAATGGGATGTTGAGTTTGGCGAGCTCTTCATTAAGGTGAGATAAACGTCGAGCAATCAAATCAGCTTGCATCGGTGCCATATGGTGCTCTCGCCACTGCTCAGGGGTCGAAACAAAACAAGCAACAACCGGAAGCCCAGTATCCAATGCAGCCTTAAGTGCTGTGTGGTCTAACGTTCTTAGGTCACGTCGAAACCATACAAGAATCATGTCGCCTCCTTACGAGGATGGATTTATTGCGGGAAATGCAGTTTTTCGATGACTTCAGATAGCTGCACTTGCTTCGGAGCTTGCTCTAATAACGTCGCCAAAGCTTCAACTTGCTTGATAGGCAGCGCTTTATTCGAGAAGAAATGTACGTATTGGTAACGTGACATCACATCATGCTCAACTAAACCCGAGATGTCTTCGACTTTATCAATCAGAGTAATGTGATACCCCTGTTCACACAGCTTTGCCGCCTGAATCCAGCTCTCTGAGTCACGAACTTGTTCAAAACTCAAAAGCAAACATTTTCCCTTGGAAGATGCCTTATTTTCCGAATCGACAACCAAGGCTAATCGAGTAATCAAGCAAGTTTGGAACAAACCAAGCTGTAAAGAACGTAGCGATACTTTCACCAAATCTAACGCTTCAAACACAGGATTGATCAGTTGCTCGATGACAATGTTGAGTGGGTACTCTTTTAACACGTTTGATAACAGCGTTTCGGTTTTGCCACGATTTAGATCCGATAACGCTTTTAACATCTCTTCTACTTCATCAAGTTTTTGCTGCTCTGGTGAAACCAGTACTTCAGAGTCTTGACCTAATAACCCTTTAACTTTACCGATGGCAACGCCTTTCGCAAGCCAGCCTTGTATTTCACGAATGGTATCCAAATCCTGTTGTCGGTACAGGCGATGCCCCTTTTCTGTTCTTTGTGGTTGAATCAAGTTATAACGTCTTTGCCAAGCGCGCAGAGTAACGGGCTTTACGCCCGTCAGCTCAGAGATGTCTCTTATCGCGTAAAATTTTTCTTCTTGGCTACAATCCATAACGTAATCTCATCTCCTGTGGATACGGTTCTAAGTATTTTTGCTTTTGCAAGTACTCGTCTGGGTACGTATTGAGATAGTGCTTAATTAACGTTAACGGGGCAAGTAATGGTAACAAGCCCGTACGATAATCACTGATCACCGTCGCCAGCTCCGCTTTTTCATTAGCGGTTAAAGAGCGTTTAAAATAGCCTTGCAAATGCATCAGGACGTTCGTGTTGTTTTTTCGACTGGCGCGATTCTGTAACGCTTTCATCAGACCTAGACGATATTCGTTGTAAAACTGTTCCATTTCGTAACTTGATACATCTGCAACCAAGCGTCCTAGCGAACGATAAGACTCTGGATGGTGCGCCATTAAAGTCAGCTTATAGCGAGAGTGAAAGTCAATAATTTTGCCGCGTGTGGGCTCGCCGCCCATCGACTCATAAAAGTCATTCAAACAGTAAACACGCGTAATGAAATTTTCTTTTAAAACCGGATCGTTTAGACGACCGTCTTCTTCTACAGGCAACCACGGCATTTTTTCCATTAATGTTCTGGTATACAAACCGATACCTTCTTTCGCCGCACTATTTTTGCTGTATACCTTCACTCGCTCCATGCCACACGTTGGTGACTTCGCACATACGATGTAACCACACAGCTCTTCACCCTCTAATTCGTTCACTTTATTTTCTGAGTACGCAAGCATGTTGTCAGTGTGGTCGTTTTCTGGATTTTTCGTTTCTACCAGCGCGATTCGCTCCTCATTGCTTACCAAACGAATGGTAGGGCGTGGTACAGACATACCAACACCGACTTCTGGACATACGGGAACAAAGCTAAAATAGCCGTCGAGCTCTTTCGTTACGAAGTTACTGATTTTATGTCCCGAATCGAAACGAACTCGTTCGCCTAGTACACAAGAACTGATACCAACTTTGATTGAAGATTCCATAACGAAGCGTCCTATACAAAATGTTTTGTTGTATAACTTATAGCAAGTCAAATGACATTGTACAAGAAAATAAATTGTACAATTTAATCGTTTTACTCACTCTCTTCGAATATCGATCAGAAACTTTTAAGAAAAAATTTTGTGCTGAAAGACGAGATTTTGTGCGCGCAATCGACAAACTGCTCAAAAGCAAATCGATTGCCTTTTTGCTTTCAACAGATTTAGTTATCAACAGATTATTTAAACAATAAAACCGACCATTTTGTGACTCAACTCTCATGCCCCCTTACCCTGTCCCGATATTATTGCCTCAACGAAAACGAACAAGTTCAACAGAATTGGTAATAGCATTCTATAATTGATGCGTTTTACCTGAACAAAACTTTGGAGAGCACTTATGGCAACCCCACACATCAACGCACAACCAGGTGATTTCGCTGAAACAGTACTAATGCCAGGCGACCCGTTGCGTGCAAAATACATCGCAGAAACTTTCCTAGAAGATGTGAAACAAGTTTGTGACGTTCGCAACATGTTCGGCTTTACTGGCACATACAAAGGTAAGAAAGTGTCTGTTATGGGTCACGGTATGGGTATCCCATCTTGCTGTATCTACGTACACGAGCTAATCGCTGAATACGGCGTGAAAAACGTTATCCGCGTAGGTAGCTGTGGTGCAGTACGTGACGACGTGAAACTAATGGACGTTGTTATCGGTATGGGTGCTTCTACAGACTCTAAAGTTAACCGTATCCGTTTCAACAACCACGATTTCGCAGCAATCGCTGATTACGGTCTTCTAGAAGAAGCGGTTAACCAAGCGCGTGCTCAAGAAGTACCAGTTAAAGTAGGTAACGTATTCTCTGCAGACCTATTCTACACACCAGAAGCTGACATCTTTGAGAAGATGGAAAAACTAGGCATCCTAGGTGTAGATATGGAAGCGGCAGGTATCTACGGCGTAGCTGCAGACCTAGGCGCGAAAGCTCTAACTATCCTGACAGTTTCTGATCACATCATCCGTGGTGAAAAACTAAGCTCTGAAGAGCGTCAAAAGTCGTTCAACGACATGATGAAAGTTGCTCTAGAAACAGCAATCAACATCTAAGAAATACTTAAGCAGTAATTTGCAGCCGGAGCCTGACCGGCTGCCTGAATTATCCCGAGGGGGCGATTGTGTCTAACGGCGAACTGCCAAAGGACGCAGATGGGTTACAACTCAACTTTTGTAAAACATTGGCGTGTGACAACTTTGGATTGAGTGATGCAAAGCGTTACGTCTTGCAGCATGCTAACCCTAAACGTCCGGCGATGGTGTGCCGTGAATGTGGAGCTTTCCCCCCCTTACTTAACAACCGCGATGTGGTCAACGAACTTCATCGTTTGAGACACGTCCACAGTGATGGACTACCTGCTTGTCGCAATGATGACTGCGACAACTTCGGACTTTCTGTCCATACTCATAAACACCTCTATCACGCTTTTGGTTACAGTGGCGATCGCCAACGTTACCGCTGTAAAGTGTGTCAAAGTACTTTTGTCGATAAATGGTCTGGTGCCAACAAAAAGCTTCAATTTCAAGAGAACTTGATGGGCTTGCTGTTCACGGGATATTCCGTCCGAGAAATCTGCCGTAAACTGAGCATCAATCCAAAAACCTTTTACGATCATGTTGATCACATTGCTAGTCGTTGCCGCCGTAAGCTTGCAACCATTGATGCACGCTGGGTAAACCACGCGCAGCATTATGAACTCGCTTCTAGCTACGTTGCATTGCAACCCCATAGTAATAATGGCGTGTATTGGATTGCTTCTGGTGAGGCACATTCGGGCTACATTCTTTGTCAGCATGTGAACTATTCATCTGATGATGAGCCAGTGGCGTCATTGGATCACAATCCATACGATGAAGTTTCTCGCTTTGTATCACAAGAATACACAGCTGAAGCAAGTGAACCACCACCAGAGCCATCAAAAAAGCTGCGTGAGCGCATCGATCAGAAATACCAAACGATTTTGGCCCGTGGTAACGTCGAAGATCCAATGGGAAATCTCTCTGTTTTCCACTATCCGTCTAAAGGTGCCTTAATTCGTCCACCTTATACCTCTTACGCACACTATCTTCATGTATTGGATATGTGTTGCCCAGAGAAACGCGTATCGATCTACATGCCACAAGATCCCCTGCTCCGCTCAGCGGCGTTGAGCGTCTGTTTGTCTCGTATTCAAGAGAAAAACGTCGATCTTATGTACGTAGAAGAAGACGCAATTTGGGATATGAATGCCCCGTTTGGTAAGGTAGATATCGCTTATATGAGTTGGTGGCGAGATCGCTGGGCGATTTCTAGTCAATACGAATGTAACAAAGGTATTTGTTATCTAGCTGGTGATAAAAATGAACCTGAAGCTTGGTTCAATGTAGCAACAACTCGCCACATCCAATTCTATCAAAACCGTTTCCAACTGCTGTTTGAGAGCTTCATCAACGAGCCACGTCGCAAATTAAGACCTGCTGGTATATTGCCTCTTTTAGATATATTCAGAGCTTGGCATAATTTGTGCTATCAGGATAAGCAAGGACTCACTGCCGCTCAGAGACTGAAAGTCACCGACGCACCACTAACGATCAAACAATTGTTGTCATGACTATTTAACAGTTTACTCATTTAGAAGTGGTAAGTAAGCGCTGAACACGGTATACATTACAGTATCCGATCCCTTATTGGTGTGGCGATTTTCCACACCGAAATGATAAACGCATCTAACCACTTGTTTTTAGGTGTAAATTCCAGTTCTATAGTCATGGATGTGAACGTTGGATAAAAGCCAAATTCAGCTCGAAACTGAGCTAACTGCGCTTGAAGGTCAGATAAAAACTGATCCTGAGCGCGCATTTCGAATTGCAGAACAATGCCGGATACGCGCAGAACAAATTCTGTTTGTTGACGGTGAGATTCGTGCGCTTATTGTTATGTCCCATGCCTGCTGGTGTAGCATGGATTATCGACACGGCTTAAAGCTGGTTAAAGACGCCTATAACCTTCAAATTCAACTCGACACTGACGACCACTTACCTGAAATACTTCACTTATTTGCCCTACAATACTGGGGACAAGCTAAGTACTACTCTGCTCAGCAATACTGGATTAATGCCCTAGAGCAGTCTGCGCTAGTCGACGATATCGAGATTCAAATCGAAGCTTTGATTGGTCTTGGTAATGTTTGGCGAATCACCAATGAACACAAACTTGCCGCCTCAACCCATGAGCTCGCGGTAAAAGTGGCAAACAACGTTCGCATAGCTTGGCTAGAAGGGAAAGCCAGAATCCTGCTTGCTTGGGATTACTACTTGCTGAATAACTTTGTCGAAATGCTAACAGTGCTCGACGGTGCGACCGAAGTACTTCGAGATCACGAAGACAGCACTTGGCACGCAGAAATCTGGGATTTCAAAGGTCTCGCTCTACTGGGTTTAGAACGTTTAGACGCAGCGGAAGAAGCTACTCAAAAAGCCCACCAGCTCGCAATTGAACAAGATCTTACGTGGATGAAAGCGCATTCTTTCATCAGCCGAGCAAGACTCGAATTACTACGTAAAAATACCGAAAGTGCATCTGAGCTACTGCAATCAGCAGAACAATCCGCCCTCGCGTTTGATAACGGCGAATTGCTCAGTCAAATTTGTTTCCAACAATCGCGCGTAGCGGAAGAGCAAGGTGACTATCAAGGTGCTTTCCAAGCGTTCCAGAAATACCGCAAACACGCACTCAAAATGCTGAAAGAGCAAACGCATCGGGTGAGCATGGACAAAGCACGAGGCTCAAAACGCCAGTTAGAACAGCGAGCACGAAAGCTCATCAATCGTATCCGTGCTCAACATGAATATGACCCAGAAAAGCAGTTCTCAAATGTAGTATCAGAAACTTACTGGTGGGAACAACTGGTTCTGTTTAAGACCGAATTAAAACGCTCTAATCATGCGATCATCATGATCCGCCACGCTGAGCCCGCATTTCTCGATATTTGTACCGAACTGGTTCACTCATTGACCACTTCCAGTGATTTAATTTCCCGCCTAAGCAGCGATCGCTTAGCCATGCTTATCGCAGAAAAAGACCAAGCGGCAGAAGATCTGTATCAAACCGTGTGTTCGATGTTAGACATCTATCCTTGGAAGCGTCGTGGTCTTGATGGTCCAAAACCGACACTTTATCTACAGGACATCCTAACCTTCCCGTTCACCTTAGAGCAGTTGGAAGAAAGCCATATTGAGGTATTGAAGAATGGAACAACTGCTTAGTAAGGTCACTGATGCGGGAATGGATCCCTCTTCTGTCGCCGGTGAAGAGGCATTGATTCTGTGGGAGCACATTCGCCTTCATATCGCCTCGACCAACAAAGAAAAAGCGCATTGCTACATCATTAGTGCTGAATATCGTAGCAAGATTAAACAGTTAACCGAGAGTATTGAAGAACTACGCCTCGCACTTGATCTACTAAAACTCCCAGAGGATGTAGAAGATATCCTATCGGTAAAAGCGAGTTTAAGTGATCGCTTGGTAGAAAAAGGGGACTATAACGCAGCACTGACCGAATACATCGCCTCAACCAACATCGCCGTTGAGTACGGCTATATCGATGAATATGTTCTCGCCATCATTGGTATGGGCAATCTTTGTGATGCGTATGGGGATCATAATCGTGCCCTACGTTATTACCAGAAAATCGACGCGATTGACCATGCAATCGGTAGCCGTTCACTAAGACTGCGTTACAAACTCTACATGCTAGCGTGCTACATCAGCCTGCAACGCATCGGCGCAGCAACCGAGCTACTAAGTGAATGCGAAGAACTGAGTATCCTAGTAAGTGATAAGAACTTAACTGGGCAAATTCATTTATATCGTGCCAAGTTATATCGTCTCCAAAAGGAATATGAACAAGCCTTACTTGCAATTTCGCAAATCCAGTATGCGACAGGCAAGCAACATACTTACTGGCTCTCAACCATGGTAAAAATTGAAACGGCTTACTGCTTAAATGAGGTCGGTCATCAATCTTTAGCGAACTTGCTGCTGGCATCAACGGGCAAACGCATTAATGAGCACTCCTCACCACTTATTGCGAACCGATTCTACAATGCAATGAGCCAAGTATGCGCGTCGCAAGGCTTGTTCAAAGAAGCGTTAAACTACGAGAAGAAAGCTTTTCGAGTTGAGTCCGACTTAGTCAAACATATTCCGATTAGTGAGTTGGGACCAGCACAGTTGCGCCGCCTCACTCGCTTTGAGCTGCAACTAAAACTCATTCTGTCTGAGATTGAAAACAAAGAACTCAAAGAGACCACCAAGCAACACAAAAATACCGTAGCTCAGCTTCAACAAGATGTATTCACCGATCCGCTGACTTCTTTACATAACCGACGTTGGTTGGAAGTGAAACTAAAAGATCTGCTGCTGCACGACACGCCATTTGCACTTATGGTGATCGACATTGACCACTTCAAATCGATTAATGACGAACTCAGCCACCTTGTTGGTGACAAGGCGATCGTCAATGTGTCGAAAGAACTCTCAGGTTACTTCAAGTTCCGCGGTTCATCGTGTGTGCGCTTCGGTGGAGAAGAGTTCTTGGTTATTCTTGAAAACACCGAAGTCGCTAAGGCTGAAATGCACGCAGAAAACTACCGAGAACGTATTTACCAATTTGGGTGGCATGAGATTCTTGGTGAACGCGGTCTGACCGTGTCGATAGGCATTACTTTGCATCGGGAGGGAGAGAATACGCAACGTACCTTCTATCGCGCCGACAAAGCCCTATACCGCGCCAAAGCCAATGGCCGAAACCAAGTCTGCACTGAACTATAAAAACGCCCCAGCAACAACTGGGGCGTTTTTATAAGCCGAATGACAAGCTTAAAGAAAAAACAAAGAAATACCGCCAAGTGCGACTAATGTACCAAGCATACTCTTCACGCCGACCTTTTCTCCTCGCAGAGCATAAATCACCAAAATAAACAGGGGGCTGGTTGCAATTAACGTCTGAGCAATGGCGGGGTTAGCGTATTTCAACGCGATTTGTTGTAGCCATAATGCCAGAAATGTCCCCACGAAAATTGCCAACAACAGCCAAACTAGCGCTTTGTTGCCCATTGCTTTTAGGTGCTGTTTAATGCTGCTAAACGGCGCCGGTTCGACAATTTTCACCACCAGACACACTGCCAACACGCCAATACTAAGACGAATGAGAGCACCGAGCAGCGGTGGAAGATCGCCCGCAACCAACGCATAGTGAGAGATCACCACACCTGAGGCTTGGCACACACTCGCGAGTAACCCAAATCCGATACCGCTCCAGTTTGTTGCCGCTCCCGAGGTTGATGGTTGAAATACCACATACGTAACCGCAACCGTGGTCACTACCACGCCCAGCCAACTTTGTAGTGTGAGTTCAGACCCAAGAAAAACCATGGCAAGCACGCCGGATAAAGGCGGTGCAAGGGATTCTAAGAGTAATGTTTTGTTCGGACCAATGCGCTTTAATGCAGCAAAATAGGCACTGTCACCAACAGCAATACCAATCACACCAGAAATTGCCAACACCGCGAGATGTAACGGCTCAATGTACGCAGGTATACCTTGAGGTAGAAAAGGAATAACAACCACCATCATCATTGAGGCGATCACACCTTTTACTATGTTCAACTGCATTGCTGAAAATCGGTGGCTGAATTGGCTGTAAATCCAAGTCGCAACCGCCCAAACGATGGCTGCACTTATCGCGGCAAGTTCACCAGAATAATGCACTACTCACTCCTTCGTATTCCATGCCGTATCTCTCAATAACTGTGTATCAAATTATAAATTACTTGATCCACCTATTGTTCTATCAAATACTTAAACAGTTAATTTACGTAAGTTTTTCTATTTAGCAACAAGCACAGGGAAGTAAGATGTTTCTAGACTATTTTGCACTTGGGTTACTCATTTTCGTTGCTCTGGTTATCTTCTACGGGATCATTGTCATTCACGATATTCCTTATGAAATAGCGAAGGAACGTGAACACCCTCATCAAGACGCCATTCACTATGCAGGCTGGGTCAGTCTTTTCACACTTCATGCTCTTTGGCCATTTCTGTGGATCTGGGCAACCTTATGGCGCAAAGAACGCGGATGGGGTTTCAAACAACTTGAGCAAGAAACGCATGATATCCATCATCGCCTCGAAGAGCTAATTGACGAAGTCAATGAATTGAAAAAAGAAGTCTCAACACTCAAAGGTCAAAAACCTGCACAAAGTGTTCCTGCACAAAAAGAACAAGGTAAGGAGGAGCAATAATGGATTTACTACTGGTTCTGACTTACGCCGCATTATGTATCGCCATTTTCAAAATCTTTAACATTCCGCTTAACAAATGGACAGTGCCAACCGCTGTGCTTGGCGGCGTTGTATTGGTCGGCACACTAATCTTGTTGATGAACTATAACCACCCGTTCACACAAATTGGTAATCAAGTATTCTCTACCACACCAGTGGTGTCAGGCGTTCGTGGGCGCGTCATTGAAGTGCCTGTACAACCAAACCAACCTCTACAAAAAGGCGACGTTCTTTTCCGTATCGACCCGATTCCATTCCAAGCAGAAGTCGATAAGTTACGTGCAAAAGTGAAAGAGGCAAGCCAAGGTGCACTTGGGCTTGAGTCTGGTGTGCAAGAAGCGGAAGCAGCGGTTATCAAAGCGCTTGCCGAGCGTGACAAAGCACAGCGAGAATTTGACCGTTATCAACGCGGTTTTGATCGCGGAGCATTCACTGAGCAGCAATTGGATACTCGACGCCAAGCATACAAAGCCGCACAAGCCGCATTGGAAGTCGCACAATCTAAGCAACAACAAGCGCAAATCGCGCTGGATTCTGAAGTGGGTGGTGAAAACACCCAAGTCGCTTCATTGCTTGCAGAACTTCGCCAAGCAGAGTTCAACCTAGAACAGACCGTCGTTACAGCTCCTACTGATGGCTATGTTACCCAGCTCGCACTGCGTCCTGGTGTTATGGCAGTACCATTGCCTCTTGCTCCAGTGATGACCTTTGTTCATACCGAAGATAAACTCTATACCGCCGCGTTTCGCCAAAACTCACTACAGCGTTTAGAACCGGGATTTGAAGCGGAATTTATGTTCCGCGCGCTACCGGGCAAAGTCTTTAAAGGTGAGGTTGTTGATGTATTGCCAGCCATCGGCGAAAGCCAATTCCAAGCTCGTGGCTCCCTGCTTGGTACAGAGGCATTGCGTACCAGCGGTCGTGTATTCGTGACGCTGAAAATTACCGATGACCTTGCTGAATATCACCTGCCTATGGGTACGGCGGTAGAGGTTGCCGTTTATTCTGACAGCTTCACTCATGTCTCCATCATGCGTAAGGTTCTCATTCGAATGAAGAGCTGGCAAAACTACCTATACTTAGACCATTAATTTATCGATAAAAATCGCATTAAAAAGTGTAATCAGGGGCTGACAGTTAGCCCCTGATTTCATTCTAGCCATCCAGACAGATAGCATTCCCACTTTTATCAATATTCTGTATAATGCGCGCCTTATTTTTGATGCTTGCTGAAAAACTAAGCCAGTCAATAGAGTGCGTGAATCCAATCACACATTTCTTGAAGAAAAACAGAGCAAACAATAAGCAGCTTGGTTGTTTCTTAACTTTGTTACACAATCAGCGCTATACAAAAAAGCAAGTGAACGTTCTTTAAAATCGACAATTGAACTGAGGTTATCTATGAATCTTTCCGCTAAAACCGTTGTGGTTATTGCAATCGGTGCTGCATTGTACGGCATCGGTGGTCTGCCAATGTTCGGTATTCCAGTATTTGCAAACACGACGCTAAAACCAGCAATGGCGGTATTAGCATTGTTCTCAGTACTATTCGGTCCTCTTGTGGGCTTCTTGGTTGGCTTTATTGGCCACTGGGTCACTGACCTGTTCGCAGGTTGGGGGGTATGGCTTACTTGGGTACTTGGTTCAGGTATTGTCGGTTTAATTATCGGTCTTTTCCCTTCTCTGACGCGCAACCGCTTGGAGAAAGGTGATTTCAATATGAAAGACTTTGTGTTGTTCGTGGTACTTGCTCTATTGGGTAACGTATTTGGTTACGGTTGCTCAGCCTTCCTAGACACCATCTTGTACGCAGAACCGTTCACTAAGGTATTTACTCAGCTATCTATCATTGCAGCTGGTAACACCATTCTTATTGCTATTGTGGGCTTCTTCATTCTTAAGTCTGTCGCAAAACGTAACAAGCAAAGCCGCAACTTAACAGAGGCTTAATGTCGAATGACAATCGAATTTTCTAACTTCTCTTTTAGATATGAGTCGCTGGACAAACCGACGCTAAAAAATATCAATCTAAGGATAGAGAAAGGAGAGAAAATCGTCATTATCGGTCCAAGTGGTAGTGGTAAATCTACCCTTGGCCAATGTCTTAACGGACTAATCCCACACGCAATCAAAGGGGAGATCAGTGGCAAACTGACCATCAATGGTCAAGACACAACCCCTTTTGACATGCACCAATACACCGAGCAAGTTGGCACCGTTTTACAAGATACAGATAGCCAATTTGTTGGATTAAGCATCGGCGAAGACATCGCGTTTGCACTAGAAAACCAGCTCACTTCTAACATCGACATGTACCCGTTAGTCAAAGCAACGGCGAAAATGGTCGACCTAGAACAAATGCTAAGCCGCTCCCCTCATGATCTATCTGGTGGTCAGAAGCAGCGCGTTTCTTTGGCTGGTATTTTGGTGGACGATGTCGATATCCTACTGTTTGACGAGCCTCTAGCGGCACTCGACCCGAAAACCGGTAAAAAGACCATTGAAATCATCGATGACTTGCACCGTGAAACAGGGAAAACCATCATCATTATCGAGCATCGTCTTGAGGATGTGCTGCACCGTTCTGTCGATCGCGTTATTTTGATGGAAAGTGGTGAGATCATCGCCGATACAACACCTGATGCAATTTTGGCGTCCCCATTGCTGGAAGAATATGGCATTCGTGAACCTCTGTATCTTTCTGCATTGAAAGAAGCGGGCTGCGCGATTGAAGGTGACGCGAAACCATCAAGCCTAGATACGTTGCCACTGGCTCAGTACCAAGCAGCTGTCGACTCTTGGTTTAACACTTCACAAGAGACTTCAATAGCCGCCCCACTCGACTCACTGCTAGAAGTGCGTAACTTAACCTATTCTTATGACGGCGAGAAAAATGCCCTCGAAAACGTCAGCTTTGATGTTAAACGTGGCGAGTTCGTTTCTGTTTTGGGAAAAAATGGTTCTGGTAAATCGACGATAACAAAGTTGGTGATGGGCGTTATCGAAGCTGATCAAGGCTCGATGTCGCTAAATGGTCAAGACCTTAGTGAACTCTCCATCTTCGAACGCAGCCAAAAGGTTGGCGTAGTCATGCAAAACCCAAATCATATGATTTCACATCACATGATTTTTGATGAAGTGGCATTTGGTCTGCGCAACCGTGGTGGTGAAGAAAAACAAGTCGAAGCGAAAGTACTCGAAGTCTTAGAGTTATGCGGTCTCAGTAAATACCGTCATTGGCCAATTGAAGCTCTTAGCTACGGTCAGAAAAAACGCGTAACCATTGCTTCTATTTTGGTGCTAGAACCTGAGCTATTGATTCTTGATGAGCCTACAGCTGGTCAAGATTACCGCAACTACACATCGATGCTGAGCTTTATCGAGAAACTCAACAGAGAACTCGGCATCACCGTGATGATAATCTCTCATGACATGCATTTAGTCTTGGAGTACACCACTCGTTCCATCGTGATTGCCGACAGCAAACTCATTGCTGATGCGCCGATGACGGCGGTTTTCAGCGACCCTGCACTGTTAGATCAAGCAAACTTAACGACCACCAGTTTGTATGAACTCGCAACCAAGTTGAATATTGAGAATACGAACGGCTTTATGCAGCACTTTATCGATGTCGAGAAAGCGAGGCGAGCAAACAAAACCGAAGCTGAGATTACCGTTCAAGCACGAGAAAACGTTGAGAAAGTAGTGGCATGAAAGACAACAAAATGAAGTTTGGTATCAACTATATTGATACACAGTCGCCACTGCACAAGCTGAACGGCATCACTAAGTTCTTGATGTTTATCGCTTGGGTGACAGTAGTGCTGACGACATTCGATTTACGCATCATCGCATTATTGATCATTGTCGGTCTTGCCCTGCTCAAAATGACTAAGGTGCCATTCCACGTATACAAGCCATTGTTAATTGGTACAGGTAGTGTATTGCTTATCAACGCATTGTTTATGTTTGCATTAGCCCCACAACAAGGCACTGAGTACATGGGGTCAACGACCGTTTTATTCTCATTGCCAGGTAACTACTCCCTGACTCAGGAAACCTTGTTTTACCTTGTAACGGTAACGCTGAAATACTTCAGTATGTTCCCTATCGCTTTGGTGTTTGTGTTTACGACACATCCTACTGAGTTTGCGGCAAGTTTGAACCGTTTGGGAGTGCCTTACAAAATCGCTTATGCCGTCAGTTTGACCTTACGATACTTACCTGAGGTGAAGAAAGACTTTGTAAATATCATGCATGCACAACAAGCCCGTGGCGTAGAACTTAGTAAGAAAGCACCGTTGTTTACTCGAATGAAGAATGTCGCCAAGATTCTGGGGCCGTTGATTTTCTCTAGCCTAGATCGCGCAGACCAAATCTCCAATGCAATGACATTACGTGGTTTTGGTCGTCACTCATCTCGCACTTGGTATAGCTTAAAACCGCTAACTAAAGCAGACATGCTGTGTATGGCGGGCATCGCTGTTATTGTTGCGGCAGCAATCGCTAAACGAGTGTTAGACGCTCAACTGTTCTGGTATCCGCTGTAATACCGCAACACTAACAATAAAAAATGGGATGCCGCAGCATCCCATTTTTGTATCTAACATCTCATTTATTGAGAAGTGAGCACTAACTCAGTTCCATCTCAACACGCGTGTTTCATTACCCTCTTGCGGCTTAGCTGGGATGTTCAACGAAAGCAACAGGCTCACCGCCGCCATGCCTGCGCCTATATAAAATACGCTTGATGGCGATACCAACCAAATCACCCCGAAAGTAACTGGGATGACGACAGCTGCAATGTGGTTAATCGTAAACGCCACGCCGGCAGTTGAAGCCATATCGGCAGGATCGGCAATCTTTTGAAAATACGTTTTGATCGCCAATGCTAACGCGAAGAACAGATGATCAATAACGTAAAGCGCAGCTGCCCATTCCGCTGTTTGAACCAAACCATAGCCAACAAAAACAAAAATCAAACCAACGTATTCGAACATCAAAGCCTTACGCTCACCAACAGCGCCGATAAAACGTCCAATACGTTTAGCAAACAAAAAGTTAAAGACGTAGTTAATAAGGAAAAGTAACGTAATGTCCGCAGCCGAATAACCGAACTTCTCTACCATCAAAAAGCCAGCAAATACGGTGAAAATTTGGCGACGCGCCCCGCTCATAAAAGTCAGAGCGTAATACAACCAGTAACGCTTACGTAAAACCAGCTTCTTATTTTGTGGTACTTCGGTTTTAAACTCAGGGAAAGCAAACGCCATCACGATAATCAAGACAAAACCAATCCCCCCAGCAAGTAAGTAAACGGTTTTGAAATCGAACTTAAGTTGCTCTAACAGCACCCAAATCGCACCGTAAGTAAAGAGTGAAGCCAACGCACCAACCGAGATGAATTTACCCAGCATCTCTGGCGCCTCTTCTTTAGAGAGCCACTGCAGCGACAAAGATTGCTTTAATGTTTCAAAATAGTGGAAGCCCGTCGACATCAACAGAGTAGTAAAAAGAAGTCCAAATAAAGAGGGGAAGTAACCTGTTATTGCCGTCCCTAACGTCAGCATTGCCAACGAGACCAACATAAAGCGCTGCTCACGAATAAACAGCAATACAAATACGACGGTAAAGGCTAGAAAGCCAGGGATCTCTCGCACGCTCTGTAGTAACCCGATATCTGCGCCATCAAAGTTAGCTTTTTCAATGACAAAGTTATTTAACAGCGCCATCCAAGTCGAGAAGGCGATAGGAACGATAATAGAAATCAGCAGAAGAAAGTTTTGTGGTGTTCTCCAGCTTTTCGGTGACGTGCTCATGATGTGTCCTTAGAATATGAAGCCGCCATCATACCGCCAAATGTAACAAATTCGCAATATCATTATTATTTCCTCGTTTGCTTGGCTTTCTTTTTTATTTCATCATGTTAGCTTAAGAAGCAGATTCATACCCTCGTTTATCAAACGATTTTATGTGACTATTTTTAAAGTATATTTTACAAAATTATTCCGTATTTCTAGACACCAACATTGAACCGCAACATCGTGATGAAGAGATAGGTGATGAGATAAAGGAAAGATACGTGCTTCTTGTTACACACCGGCAGGGTTATACTGTGCCAATCAACGTTCATTTTGACGTAAGTCTCTGCAATTCCTAATTTGATATGATGAAAAAACAAGTTTTGTTCCTTTGCACAGGTAACTCCGCGCGCTCGCAACTTGCCGAGGCAATTTTCAATCACATGGCGGGGGAGTTGTTTCATGCGGACAGCGCAGGTCTTCATCCTAGTGAGGTCGATGAAAGAGTATTTGAGGTATTACAAAGCCATGGAATGAGTGGCAAAGGTTTACGCTCAAAAGATTACGCAGAAGTCGAAGACAATCACTACGACTTCGTTATCACACTGTGCGATAACGCAAAAGACGAATGTGTCATCTTCGAACAAGATATCGACCAACTGCACTGGAATCTTACCGACCCAAAACCGCTTGATGGTATTCAACCATTCCAGAATACGGCAATAGAGTTGGTCGAACGTATTAGCTTGTTTTTGTTGTTAAATAGCGAAGAAAACACCAGTCATGTGGACCCAAGCAGTTTCTTCAAACTGATGAGCGATCCCTTGCGTCTGAAAATTTTGATGTTGCTGGAAGATGAGCAAGATCTGACGGTGACTGATCTTAAAAACGCACTAAATGAGAGCCAACCAAAGGTATCTCGCCACTTGGCATTACTGCGTGATACCACGTTTTTAAAAGACACACGCCATGGGCTTTGGATTCATTATCGTCTCTCACCATCGCTACCAATGTGGATTAAGCATCTGTTGCAAACGGTGCGTGTCGGTAATCCTGGTATCATCAATATTGAAAAAACACGTCTGAAATCACTCCAGAATCCAGAGTGATTTCACTTCTTTTAGTGGTCCATCTTTCCTAGCGTCAGCTTAACTGGACCACTAATCAATGTTCTTCACCTTGAGTCGGTTTTGGAATTCAAACACTTTTTCAGGGCACACGTCTAAGCATCGACCGCAACTCATACAAGTTTGATCCATGACTCGTCGGTCACCTTCTTTGAGGGGTTGGCGCAAAATATCTGGTTCAGGACATACATAAAAACAGTCCATGCATTTGGTACAATCTTCTCGACGAACAGCCGTCACTCGCAACAAACTCTTACTACCAATTACGCCATACGTTGCTCCCAGAGGGCACAAGTGACCACACCAACCATGCTCAACCAAGAGTAAATCCAGCACAAACACAAGTAGTATCAATACCCATCCAGCACCCATGCCAAAGACTAAGCCTCGATGAAGGGCGGCGACGGGGTTCAACCATGTCCAAAGCACAGAACCTGATATCGCACTGCCAAGCATTAGAGCAGGGATCAACCAATAACGGATGTTCGGCGACCAACGGTAGCTCGCTTTAAGGTTAAGCTTTCTGCGCAACCACGCCGCAAAGTCTGTGACAATGTTCAAAGGGCACACCCAAGCACAAAACGCTCTCGGGGCAAGAATCGCGTAAAAAACTAAGACAATCACAACCCCTAGCAGAGCATTAAACTCTGGGATATGGCCTGTCGCCAGCGATTGGAGAACAATCAGAGGATCGCTTAACGGCACTGTATTAAGCAACATACTCGAAGATAAGTTACCTTGCAGAATGCCCCATGTGGGACCGGCCATAAACAGAGCAATGATCGTCAATTGGCACAATCGGCGAACAATAAGAAAACGATGCGCTTGCCACCAGCCAAGCTTCTCGACAGCTTCTTTGCCAGCATCTTGCGCTAAATTCTTGGCCATCACTGACCTCCTTTAAGCGACTCTAGAGCACCACTAGGCACAGGTGTTTCTTCAGGCAATACGTTTTCGAGCGGCTTGTCGATTTCTTGCCAGCCAAAATTGTAGTGACTACCAACTTTGCCCTTGGCTAAATCTGTTGGAACAACTTTAATCGCCGCAACATCTAGCACACATGCTTGCTCACACTTACCACAACCAGTGCACACATCAGAATTAACCGTTGGAATCAATTTAGCGTGATAACCCGTTCGATCATTTCGGATGTTTTCTAGCGTTATCGCTTCATCAATCAGCGGGCATACGCGGTAGCAAACATCACAGCGTAAACCTTGCCAGTTGAGGCAGGTTTCATGGTCAATAAGCACAGCCGTTCCCATTCTTGCATCGTCAATGTCCGTTAAATCATGGTCTAAAGCCCCGCTTGGGCAAGCGACGACGCAAGGGATGTCTTCGCACATTTCGCATGGAATATCACGCGCAGTGAAGTAAGGAGAACCTGTTGCGACAGGAGACAGTAAACTAGCAAGCTTTAACGTGTCGTAAGGGCATGCTTGAACGCACAACCCGCAACGGATGCAAGCCGATTCAAATTCACCTTCAGGTAACGCGCCAGGAGGTCGAATCGGTACGCCTTTAGTTTCTCGCGCTTGGCTTTGCATTGACTGCAAGCCAAGAACACAAGCCGCAGCACCAACACCAGCCGCAGTGCGTGCGGTGTCACGCAGGAATCGTCGCCGACTTTGCGAGACTTTTGATTGAGAGGATTTCATTATTATATTCCTCAACTACGCTCTAATTGCTCTTAAATAAGTTAAGCATAAATAGCGTTAAAAAGGCGGTCTCCCCATACCCCATAAGAGGTAACTCCAACCTGTCTTGATTAAAATCAACTCGTTGCAGATACCCAGTTCACATTTTGGTGAAATGGCTTTATTTCGATCAATATACCCAAGCAACTTCAAGATGCTGGACTCAGAGCGTTGTCATTAATTCGAGGTCAAGGAAAACAACTTGGAACGGCGAGCTCTTTCCAAGTTGTTTGAAGCAGAGATCGAGTCAATGACCCCCTCCCTAAGGGTACTCTTTGCAAATAGTAAGGACCTTGGCTTATATATTTGTTGTTGATTCTTGATTTAGACCCACTAGACCTTTAAATCGCCGCAGCATCTACAAACCAAGTCATTCTCGCGGAACCAAGCATCTCAAGGTTACTTGGGTATGCAACTTCACCATTATTCCCCATAAAGGTGAAGTTATTTAGTATAAAAATTCAACACAAAATCACTCTCATTGGTGTTTTCAATGATAATTCACTATAAAAAAATTGAAATAAGCACTCGATAACCCACTAAATTAAAAGCGATTTAGCCTATAAAGTTCAAAAAATGCTATTCAAAATAGAATTCTCTCGTTAGATTGAAGTTAATTCCAAAAAACTACAAAGGAGAGAAGCATGGAAATTATCGTTCGTCCAACCACTGTTGAAGACGCTGCTGCGCTAGTCGAAATTTATTCACAACCAAAAGCACAACGTGAAACCCTGCAACTCCCTAAGCCATCTGTCGCTATGTGGGTCGAACGGTTATCGAAGATACCAGCAGGTGTGTATAGCTATGTCGCAGAGATCGATGGCAAAGTAGTCGGAAATATAGGCTTTCATCACTCACAGCGTCCAAGAACATCACATACCGCATCATTTGGTATTGGTGTTCATGATAAGTACCACGGTTTAGGGGTTGGCAGCGCATTGATCAGCACGGTCACCGAGTTGGCGGATAATTGGTTGAATGTAAGACGCATACATATTGAAGTAAACTCAGACAATGAGGCAGCCATTGGCTTGTACAAAAAACATGGCTTCGAGATAGAAGGCGAGTTTGTCGATGCATCTTTTCGTGATGGTGAGTTTATAAATACTTACAGTATGGCTCGCATCAAAAAACCGAAAAACTAACCAACACTAACGATAAACCTCCCAAAGCACCAATACCCAAGTAACCTAAAGGTGCTTGGGTATAACGCAGCAATTTCCTGGGAGTTTTTATTTACTGGTGAGAACCTAAATCGAGCTCATCGAGGGCGCGTTTGGTGAGTGATTCCGTATAGGGATTAATTTTCCAGTGCTCTGGGCTCCATCCTTTCACAAATCGTTGAAAATCAGCCCAAGCAAGTGCGAACAATGGTCGCCATTCTTGCTCGACAACTTTGCTATCAAGGTCGGGCTGGTAGTGATTCAGCGCATTCGTTAACGCAGAAAAATAGTTATCTAACACCCAAGACTCCATCTCAGTACACTGACTCGGCTCGATTGCACTGCTCATAAACAACGCAACATCTTTCATCGCACAGCCATGCCCCACGTACTGGAAATCTACCGCTGCCGCCGCTGAGCCTTGTTCGTTAAAGCAAAAGTTTGCCAGCTTGGCATCACCATGCACTAAGGTTTGAAACCGAGCCTGACGCAACGTTTGGTCAATGCTCTCCGCGCGTTGCTTGAGCCTATTATCTTGTAACGCAACCAATTCATCCGGTCGCGTTTGCAAATGCCAGTAGGTTCCGGTTTGCCAAAGTTCATCATGGCGAACCCCAATATGGCGCGCATGAAAGTTGGCTAACCACGTCAAGCAAGCTTTTAACTGACCTTTGGTCGCGTCTTTGACGACGTTTGGATAACCCGCCAGAGCCAGATCTTCCATCACAATCAACCACTCTGTTTCATTCTGAAAGCACTTCAATCCTTGTGGAATTCGACAACGTGCATCAACAGGCTGGCTGAAGTGCTGATACCAACTCACTTCAACTTGATAAGAATGCAGTTTACGTTGATGCGAGCGGTCTGTATTCCACCCTCTCGGATGTTGTGACGGTCTTGGTAATTTGACGTGTTTTACGATAACGGAACGGTCTGGAAAAGTCAGTCGAACTAACTCCCCATAACCGCCCCATAAAGATTGAATCACATCGATGTGCTCTAAAGTGCCAAGCGCTAGCTCGTCACCGATGTTCTGATAAAGCGGATTATTCATTGGCTCCATTATGCGAGTAAATGTGCCCATTCAGGGTGCGTTGCCATGTATTTAATCACGTATGGGCAAACGGGTACAATGCGATAACCTTGCGCTTCGATCTCTGGTAAAACAGCTTCCATCATCACTTTGCCATACCCCTTCCCTCTTACTTCTTCAGGAATAAGCGTTGAAATGATATGCATCTCTTGCCCATCGAGCTTATAAACCACTTTCGCTTTGTGGTTTTCCTCCAAATCGACCCAAAAAATTTGGCTTGTTGTGTCTTGTGTCACTTTCTGCATTATCCGTGCCCCACTTTTCACTTGTGCTTTATTGAAACTCGCTATGCGACTGCATAGAATGATATCCACGCAATAGTCTAGTAATTTAGTATTACCATAACATAGCGCGAAACGTCTTCTCACATTAGGTACGACAATAATAATGAGAAATATGATGACGAGTGCAAGGGACAATCGTTCGTCTCAGCCAAGCAAAAATGCACCTGAACGTCAGGCAACAACATTAAACAGCACTGATGCAATGGCAATGGTGGAGCACGGTAGTGAAGTGACATTGAATGTTACGACGCCCGTGGGGACTAAGTTCATCACCACCAGCACCTTTATGGGCTGTCATTCCAACAATACCGCGCTAATTGAGATCCCAAATATCTCCGATGACGATTTAAAGTTTTATTTTCAAGAGGGATTTTGGATTAACGTGAAAGCTTATTCACACCGTGGTGAAGGCGCTGTTATTCCTTTTCGAGCACAACTTCAACATCGCCTTGGAGACCCATATCCACTCTTAGTTTTAGGCTTGCCAAATACCATGCAGGTCTACCAATTGAGAAAAGAAGTGCGATATGAAGTGAACTTACGCTCTCGACTCCAGTTTGAACAATTCCGTGCAGAGTGCGAAATTCGAGATCTATCAAAAAGCGGTTGTCGCTTTGTGACTTCACCGATGAGCCGAACACTTCAAGTTGGTGATCTTGTCACGTTGGATATCGCGATGCCCGGGAATGGGCGTATGCTCGCACCACTCAAAGGGCGAATCTGCAACTTACAGAAATCCACACATTATGCGCGATATGGCATGGAGTTTGATGACTTCGGCAAAGCAAATGCAAAGAACCTATTGAGCCATCTTAAATTTGATGGCACGAAACTGAAGCTGAAGGGATAACCCTCCTCAGCACCCAAAACAAAAAGGCACCGATAGTCGGTGCCTTTTGCTTTTCTGCTCAAATTACAATTTGAAGAAGCTTAATTGCTCTTTTTGCTTTTCCGCCAATTTAGACAGCTCGCAGCTTGCACTTGCACTTTGGCTAATACCAGCAACGTTCTGGTTGACCAGTTCAGACATATTGACCACATTACGGTTGATGTCTTGAGTCACCTGAGATTGTTGTTCTGCCGCCGTTGCAACTTGTGTATTTGAGTCGTTGATGTCTGCAACAGACTCTGTAATTCCCACCAACGCTTGGTTCGCTTGATGAGCCAACTCGTTGTTGCGAGACAACATATCTAAGCTCACTTGCATGCTGTCATTCGCCAAACCCGATTGCGCTTGCAGTTCTTCAATGATGGATTGGATCTCTTGTGTTGATTTCTGAGTGCGAGCAGCCAGCATACGAACCTCATCCGCTACGACCGCAAAACCACGTCCGGATTCACCTGCACGAGCGGCTTCAATCGCAGCATTCAGCGCTAACAAATTCGTTTGTTCTGATACACCGCGAATCACCTCAACCACGTTGCTGATTTGCTCAGACTGAGTTTGAAGACGCTGAACCACCTGAGCTGCGTCGTTCAGTGCTTCTGACATCTGTTCACTAGCGTGTGTACTCTCTTTGAAAATGGACAAGCCCGACTTCGCCAAGCCATCAGCTTCACGTGCCGTGGAGTCTGCTGCTGTTGCATTACTGCTTACATTGTCTGCGGTACTTGCCAATTCATTGACTGCCGACGCGACTTGTTCAATCTCGATCAACTCTTGTTGCGCGTTAGCTTCTGCTTGAGTCATCACAGCAGCAAGTTCGGTTGACGCCGAAGCAACCTCTTCACTGATACGCATCAATTGATCTACGGTGCTACGCAATTGTTCTGCGGTTAGGTTTACATCTTGGCTTAGTTTCGCCATTTCGTTTTCACCATCCGCTTCCGCACGCACGTTCAGATTACCCTGGGCAAGCTGACGCATCACACCTTGTAGATTGATGATTGGTGTCACAATCTTGCCAGACAGTAACCATGCACCGATAAGCGTTAGGGCAAACACTGACAGAACCGTGAACGTCGCATTGTCTTGTACACGTAGGTTTTGACGTTCACTTTCTGCCATGCTTTCTGCAGCAACTTCATTAACACGCTTAGACAACGCATTCATTACTGTCACCATGTCGTTACCTGCACGGCGGTATTGAGTGATCATCTCCTCACGCTGATCTGCGCTGAGTAAACCTTGATCGTATTTTGTCACAGCATCAATCACTCGATGAGCTTGCTCGATATATGCGCTTACTTTCTCACGCACATCGTTAGTTTGCGAATGGTAAGTTGGGTTCGCACCAATTTGACTTACCTTATTGTCTATCTCTTTTGCGATGTTGTTGAGCTCATTGATGTAATTTGTGCGACGCTCAGGGATGTACATGGCGTAAATGCCGTTAATTCGAAGGGGATAAACCAAGTTGTCGATTTCTGACAATAGGTCTTTGTACAGAATGACAGACTCGCTATTCTCCGTACTGCGTTTTAACTCTACTTGTAGCTCATTACGTGTGAACCACAGAGCAATAACCACTGCTAACGCCGTTGCCAAAACTGGCAAAAGTACCTGCATTCTGACTGACAGGTTTTTTAATAATTTCTGCATTTCCGAACCAATAAAAAAATAAAAGACGTGGGGGCACGTCAAGTTTTGTAAAATGGGCGGGAATGTTATAGATATCAGTAACTTTCAGCCAACAAATTATGTTTATCGTATTGATAAGCAAGCTCAATAAAATGCTGGAATTATGGATAAAAAAATCCCCAAGCCTTCGCTTAGGGATTCTCGTAATATCGATTGGCGCGGATTGCTTATAGTTTAAAGAAGCTCAATTGCTCTTTCTGTTTCTCAGCAAGGTGAGAAAGCTCTGTACTTGCGCTCGCGCTTTGGCTGATGCCTGCTACGTTTTGGTTTACCAGTTCAGACATGTTAACCACGTTACGGTTGATGTCTTGAGTTACTTGAGATTGCTCTTCTGCGGCTGTCGCCACTTGCGTGTTTGAATCGTTAATGTTTGCAACAGACTCTGTAATGCCAATCAACGCATCGTTCGCTTGTTGTGTCAGCTCGTTATTACGGTTAAGCATTTCTAGGCTCACCTGCATGCTGTCGTTTGCAAGACCAGACTGCGCTTGAAGCTCTTCAATAATTGATGAGATTTCTTGCGTTGAGTCTTGAGTGCGCGCTGCCAGCATACGAACTTCGTCTGCTACGACAGCAAAACCACGACCAGATTCACCAGCACGTGCAGCTTCGATCGCTGCGTTCAGTGCGAGAAGGTTAGTTTGCTCAGATACGCCACGAATCACTTCAATCACATCGTTGATTTGAACAGACTGCTCTTTTAGGCGCAATACCACTTGTGCTGCATCGTTCAGTGCTTGAGACATCTGCTCGCTTGCTTGAGCGCTCTCTTGGAAGATCGACAAGCCAGACTGTGCTAGCCCATCAGCTTCACGCGCAGTCGCGTCTGCAGATGTCGCGTTATCACTCACATTGTTTGCTGTGCTTGCTAGCTCGTTAACCGCTGATGCAACTTGCTCGATTTCAGCCAATTCTTGTTGTGCATTCGCTTCAGCTTGCGTCATTACCGCTGCAAGTTCTGTTGAAGCAGACGCCACTTCTTCACTGATGCGCATCAATTGATCAACCGTATCGTGAAGCTGTTTCGCTGTTTGGTTTACGTCTTTGCTTAGCTGAGAAATTTCGTTGTCACCATCAATGTCTGCACGCACTGACAGGTCACCACCTGCTAGCTTACGCATCACTTCTTGCAGTTTTTGGATTGGCGTAACAATCATGCCAGATAGGAACCAAGCACCCAGCAAAGAGAACGCAAATACCGCAATCACAGAGATCATTGCGTTGTTTTGTACGCGAGTATGCTCACGAGCGCTTGCTGCAGTTGCCTCAGTCGCAATCTCATTCACACGTTGAGATAGTGCGTTGATGGTTGCCACCATTTCGTTACCAACACGGCGGTAACCTGAGATGAAGTTTGTGTATTCGCTATCAGAAACCAGACCACGATCATGACGGTTGAAGAACTCTACAGCACGTGTTGAGTAATCAATGTATGCATCGATGCTTTGACGTACTTTTTGCGCTTCTTTACTGAACGTGCCGCGCTCATCAACAAGATCAAGATCGATATCAATCGCTTTCGCGCCTGACTTTAGATCAGCAAGGAATGCATCACGACGAGAAGCATCGTAGATCGCGTAAACCGCGCTTATGCGCAATGGGTAAACTTGGTCATCGATTTTCGCTAATGTGTCTTTATAGAACACAAGAGAATCGGAGTTAGAAGCAACCAATTCTTGCTCTGCTTCTAGGTTGTTTTGAGTGATCCACAATGTAATAAACAGAGTGATCGCGGTGAATAAAACTGGAACCAAAACTTGCGTACGTACCGACAAGTTTTTCAGTGATAGCTGCATGAGTAACCTCAGGTATTTGAGTGTTGGCTTCCTTGCGATGGGATTATTCCCAGACGAATAAACAAGGAGGCAAATACTAGAGGTAGATCACACTTTTGTCCAGAACGAAAAGCCATCAATTTCATAACTTTATCGACAATATCCCGTCAAGTGCGACGGGATATTGTCGTTATGACAAGTTATGAAAATTTGTACGCTTTTCTATCAATTTTTATGTTAATAAGCGCCTATTTTCTCAACGCATTGAGCTTAGCTTGTGCCAAACCAAAAATAGTATCGATTGGGTATGTGCCTTCATCTGTTGCTTCGCCCGCCGCTTTGCCAGTGAACAGCTCAACAGCCTCAGTAACATGGTCGATTGCCCAGATATGAAAGTCCCCTTTCTCTACCGCTTTAACAATGTCAGAACGAAGCATCAGGTTATGTACGTTTGAGCGCGGAATAATCACCCCTTGTCCATCGTGACGACCTTTAATTTCGCACACATCGTAGAAACCTTCGATCTTCTCATTTACCCCACCGATAGGCTGTGCTTCACCAAATTGGTTCATCGAACCTGTGATAGCAATGTCCTGACGGTTTGGCTGCTTCGAGAATGCCGATACTACCGCACAGAACTCCGCCATACTCGCACTGTCACCGTCAACGCCACCATATGATTGCTCGAAAGTAATCGTGGTTGTCAGTGGAACACGTGCCGTCTTACCAAATACAGACGATAGATAAGCCGACAGAATCATCACACCTTTCGAGTGAATGCTGCCGCCAAGATCAACGCTTCGCTCGATATCAATCACGTCGCCATCACCGTAACAAGTGGTCGCTGTAATTCGGTTAGGTGCACCGAACATGTGATCGCTGGTGCTCAGCACTGACAATGCATTTACCTGCCCTACCGCAGAACCTTCGGTATGGATCAAAGTCGTGCCGTTGACAAAGGTTTCCATCACGCTGTCTTGCAAACGACTCACTCGCATTTCCTGATTACTCAGCGCCTCTTCTACGTGCCCGATACGAATCATATTGGAGTTCGCTTGGCGAGCCACGTAGTTAGACTCACGTAATAGGTTTGCAATGTTGGCAGAGTGCAGTGAAATCTTCGTCTGGTCACCAGACAAACGAGAGCTGTATTCAATGATGCGTGCGATGGCTTTCTTATCGCAATGCAGCATATTATTGTCATTCACCACGCTTGAAATAAAGCGTGCATATTGTAGTTCTGAATCCGGTGTACGCTTCATCTCATCTTCGAAATCAGCCGTAACACGGAATAGTTCACCAAATTCTGGATCGTAGTGCTGTAGCAATTGGTAAGTGCGGTAATCACCAAACAAGATGATCTTGATATCCAATGGAATCGGTTCAGGATCGAGCGAAACCGCCCCAGTCAACGTCACCTCTTTCTCTAGCGAAGTGAAGCTCAATTGACGAGAACGCAATGCGCGCTTCAACCCATCCCACACATAAGGTTGCTCAAGCACCTTTTGTGCATCCATCAGCAGCACACCACCGTTCGCTTTGTGTAAGCTACCAGCTCGAATCAAAGAAAAGTCCGTGAACACGGTACCTTTGAACGTCGCCGTTTCAATTGAGCCAAAAAGTGAGTGATAGTTTGGGTTTTCTTCCACCACAATAGGGAATTCACAATCTTTGCGACTCACCAACACGTTTACTTTGTAGCGGCGTGGGAGCTTCTTATCTAAAGATGCTGTTGCAATCTCACCTTGCTCTCCGCTCTGCTCCAAGAAGATCTCTGCATTTTCAACAATGTCTTTTTGCAGATCGGTCAGGTACGTTTTGATTTCTGGGTACTCTGCATAATCCAATTTCAATTGCTTAATGAAATGGGTGATCACATCCAGAGTCACGTCATCGTTGAGCTTTTTGATCTTCTCACTGAACGTGTCTTCCCACTCGGTCAACTCGCGAACCATGTTGCGCAGGCTGATTTCCAATTCATCAATGCTGCTGCCGAAATACTCTTGTTCTTTCTTACTTAGCTCATCAAAAGATTCTTCGGTGTGCAGATCTTCACCGTTCATCGCCACAAATTGGTAATCGCCTTGTGCCGTAATCGTTAGACTAATGCCCTTCTCTTTGGCTTCTTTACTGATACTGTCTAACTCTGATTGCTGCTTATTCGCCAATTGGTTTTTTAGGCGATCGGCACGGCTATAGTACATCTCGTTATCGAAGGCGAGTGGCAATGCGTTAAGCAATTTGCCCATCAGCTTTTCAATATCCACTTTCAGCTTATTACCAATGCCACAAGGCAGCTTAAGCACTTTCGGTATACGCGTATCTTCAAAGTTCGCAACGTAACACCAATCAAACAGTGCCGCAGCATCATGTTGATGACGGTTTAAATAGCGCAGGATCATCGTGCGCTTACCTAGACCATTCTGACCTATGGCGTAGATGTTGTACCCTTTCTCCTTGATTGACATAGCAAACTCAACCGCTTTTTGTGCGCGCTCTTGTCCAACAATTTCGTCAATCGGAGGTAATTCCTTGGTCGACTTACATGGCATATTCTCTAACTCAGCTACAGAATACAGCTGTTTAGCTTCCAATCTTTGTACTGCCATACTTGCCTCCTTTTCTTATTGTCTTTACCTCAGTGTAGAGATTATTTGTTTAAATTTAAGTGATTTATCTTCCACCCCGGTTCGTTTGCACATTTTACGAGCAGCTGTTCTAAGTTTAAAATGCTAATAAGTCGCACTTGCAATTGATAATTAATTTCATTTAATATCTATCCAAATCGAATTTTGTGGAGACGAAGATGAATATTGAGCAATGCTGGATGCGCTACTTGAAAGCAGAGCAATTGATGGAGCAAGGTCACTGGCCTGAAGCCCATCGTCTGTACGAAGATGTGCTCAACCATTTGCCAAATCACATTCACTCCGCTCTTGAAAATGAACAAACTAAGCCATGCCAGTTCGTATGTTTAGTGAGTGGTTTACGCGATGCCAGCGTGGCGCAATCTGAAATCCTAAACAAACTAGGAATGCAGCAAGAAGCGTTCTCGGCTCTTAATCAATCTTATGCGCTACTCCAGTTTTTACAGCTAGAAAGCCACGATTTAATTGGTCGAGTGAGCCAGATGCTCAGCAAACACAGTGAAGATTTGTTGGCTCATATGGCAGCGTTTTGCTCTGCTCAGAGAAATGCAGAGTGGATGATAGAACTCGATCATGTCACTCGTGCTCATGAGCAGTTCTTGTATTTACAAACCATGAGTTCTGCAGAAACCGGAGCGACTCAGCTATATAATTGATCGTTCAAGATAATTGATCATTTGAGCGATAAGGCATAGGAATTTGCCACTGCAAGGCGACAGCATAAAAGTAATAACAACTCGATACACAAGGAAACGTGATGTCCACACAAACCATTCTTTCGGTGAGTAACCTATCTGTCAGTTTTACGACAAACGATGGTATCGTCGATGCAGTAAAGAAGGTGAGCTTTGATCTCAAAGCTGGTGAAACACTGTCTATCGTAGGCGAATCCGGCTCAGGAAAATCAGTATCAACCAATGCGTTGATGAAACTGCTGCCAGACAATGCCATTTTGCACTCAGATTCTTCTATCTTCTTCGAAGGCGAGTCCATACTGGATAAAACCGAACGTCAGATGCAGAGTATCCGCGGCGATCGTATTGGCATGATCTTCCAAGAGCCGATGACTTCACTCAACCCTTACATGCGCGTTGGTATTCAAGTGGCTGAAGCCATTATGTGTCATCGTCCTGTAAGTAAAAAACAAGCCAAAGCAAAAGTACTTGAACTGTTCGATTTGGTGCATCTACCAAATCCTCAACAAGCTTATGATAAGTACCCGCACGAATTTTCAGGCGGCCAGTTGCAACGCATCATGATTGCCATGGCATTGATCAACGAACCAGATATCCTGATTGCTGATGAGCCAACCACTGCGCTCGATGTCACCGTCCAAGCAGAAGTGCTTTATCTGATTAAAGAGATTCAATCCAAGATGGGCATGGCGATCCTATTTATCACTCATGACTTAGGCGTTGTGAAGCACTTTGCAGACCGAGTATTAGTCATGTGTAAAGGTGAAGTCGTCGAAGAGGGCATCACTGAAGCGCTCTTCTCAGACCCGCAACATGATTACACTAAGATGTTGATTAATTCGATTCCAAAAGGCAGCAAAGACCCAATTGAAGAAGATGCGACTGAACTGCTAAAAGCCGATGACATCCGCGTTAAGTTTCTTGTTAAACCTCACTTCATTGCGAGTAAAAATGAATACTTTGAAGCCGTGAAAGGCATCTCCTTAGCGTTAAAACAAGGAGAGACCCTAGGCATCGTTGGCGAGTCAGGCTCCGGCAAATCGACCCTTGGTCGTGCATTGATTGGCTTACTGCCGTCAACGGGTAAAATTCAGTTCAAAGGGCAAGACCTAGCGCTTCTGACGGACAAAGAACGCTTTGCGCTGAAGAAAGACGTGCAAATGGTTTTCCAAGACCCATACGGTTCGCTTTCGCCTCGTATGACCGTTGGCGAAATCATTACTGAAGGACTAACCGTTCATCAACCTCAAATGAACAAAGCGGAACGAATGCAAAAGGCGCGTGATGTGCTGCGTGAAGTGCGTCTAGATCCAGCATCTATTAACCGTTACCCACACGAGTTTTCTGGCGGTCAGCGTCAACGTATTGCGATTGCGCGCGCGTTGATTCTTGAGCCTTCTTTCATTTTGCTTGATGAGCCAACCTCAGCTCTCGACCGCTCTGTTCAGTTAACCGTCATTGATTTGCTAAAAGATCTGCAGAAAAAGCACAATATTGGCTACCTCTTTATCAGCCATGACCTTTCTGTCGTTAAAGCACTCTCTGATCGTGTATTGGTCATGCAAAAGGGTGAGGTAATGGAGCAAGGGACTGCGGAAGAGATCTTCCATAACCCGAAAAGTGATTACACTAGAAAGCTGATTGATGCCTCATTTGATCTTGAAAACAATGAAAATCAACATGATGCTGCTTAGATTAATCACAGTTTCATATTCATACACTAGGATTAAAGTATGGTGAAATTTTCGCCATAACTACGAAAATGGTATAGCTGCCATTCGGTTTGGCCGCCGAGACTGGTTGGTTCAAAGTTAGGCTTAGTCACCCTAACTATCAAATTGAGTTCCCCCAACCATGAAAAATGCCGCGAATGATTTCGCGGCATTTTTTATTGTGTTTCAGATGGTATCTCGCACCTGACTGGCTGCTAGCCTCTGACGCCAAGGAAAACAACTTAGCGTCAGGTCGTTAGCCTTTAAATATCGAGTGCTGTAATGCCCATGTTATGTAACGCAAACGCGTAAACATCCGTGGTCAGATCGATTTGTTTACTCAAAGGCATACCCGCGCCATGTCCTGCGTTAACATCAATACGAATCAATACTGGATTGTCTCCCTGATGCTTGTCTTGCAACTCTGCGATGAATTTGTATGAGTGTGCAGGTACCACACGGTCATCGTGGTCTGCGGTCGTGACAAGCGTCGCAGGGTACGACTCGCCCTCTTTCACGTTGTGTACGGGTGAATAACCGAGTAGATACTTGAACATAGCCTCAGTTTGCTCTGACGTGCCGTAGTCGTACTTCCAGCCTTCACCAGACGTAAAGGTGTGGTAGCGAAGCATATCCAATACACCAACCGCAGGAATCGCGACTTTAAACAGCTCTGGACGTTGAGTCATACACGCACCAACTAACAAGCCGCCATTTGAGCCCCCACGAATCGCAAGACGCTCTGAACTGGTGTAGTTCTTCTCAATCAAATATTCCGCTGCGGCAATAAAGTCATCAAACACATTTTGCTTTTGTTGTTGAGTACCTGCATTGTGCCAAGCTTTGCCATACTCACCGCCACCACGCATGTTTGCCACCGCGTAGATGCCGCCCAGTTCTAGCCAGTTCGCAACATTTCCCGAGAACATCGGCGTCAAACTGATATTAAAACCACCGTAGCCATACAGCATGGTTGGTGCGCTACCATCGAGTTTGGTGCCTTTTTTGTAAGAGATGATCATCGGTACTTGCGTGCCATCTTTCGAGGTATAGAACACTTGTTGAGATTCGTATTCTTGACGGTCAAACGGCGCTTTTGATTCTTGGTAAAGCGCTGAACCACCACTTTCTACATCAAAAGAGAAGATGGTTGGAGGGGTCACGTAGTTAGTAAAAGTATAATAAAGCGTCTTGTCTTCTGCTTTGCCTTGTAAGCCATATACGGTGCCTTGATCGGGTAGAGTGACTTCGCGTACCAACTCCCCCTGATAAGTAAACTGCTGAACCTTGGAGAGAACATCAACCATGTAAGTGGCAAACAAATAACCACCACCTTTGCTGATATCCAGTGGTTGTTCCTGCTCGGCTATGATCTCTGTCCATTGTTGAGATTGAGTGTTGTAGCCAACCACCTTGCCGTTTGGCGCATCCAAATTGGTGTAAAAGATCAATGTGTCATCTTGGTTATCGATAAGATAAGTGTCACCTTCGACAGTATCTTGAAGCGTACTCACTGCTTGCTCTTCTGAAGTAAGATCGACATAAAACAGTCTGTTTCCTGATGTCGATTCCGCACCAGTGATAATCAAGAAACGATCATCTTTGGTTGTCACTCCCCCTACATAACGGTGCTTTTGTGACTCCAATGCACCAAAGATCACTTTGTCTTCAGATTGTGATGTGCCTAGCTCATGGTAGTAAAGCTTGTGCTGCTCAGTGCGCGCTGAAAGCTCACTGCCTTTTGGTTTGTCATAACTTGCATAATAAAAGCCTTTGTTGCCAAGCCAAGAAATCGTAGTGAACTTAGCATCTACGATTTCAGGCTCAAGTTGCTCTTTCGTTTCGACGTCAATGACAAAGATCTTACGCCAATCACTACCACCCTCAGAAATTGAATAGGCGACAAGAGTGTCGTCATTAGAGAACTTCACTTCCCCAAGCGATGTCGTTCCTTCCTCTGAAAACGTGTTTGGATCGAGAAAGATTTCCGCTTCTTCATCCTCTTTACGGCGGTATAAAACGCTCTGGTTCTGCAAACCGTCATTTTTATAGAAGTAGGTATAGTCGCCATGAACAAAAGGTTGAGAATACTTTTCATAGTTCTGACTGTTCGCCACTAGTTCACGAATTTGCTGACGGAAAGGAATCTGACCTAAGTAATCGAAGGTGATTGAGTTTTGTCCTGAAACCCACTCTGCGGTTTCTTGGCTCAAATCGTCTTCCAGCCAACGATATGGGTCTGCGATGTAGTGACCAAAATAAGTGTCGACGACAGAATCTTTACGAGTTTTTGGGTAATGCATAACGTCCGTGTTACTCCATTTGAAGTTAAGTGTTTAGTTTTATTATTTTATTGAGATTTATTCTCAATACCTACCTTAGGGTTCAGGTACAGAATTTCAACCAATAGATTGAAACATTTCTTATATTTATGAACCGACTAAAAGTAATGTGAGATAGTGAGATATCGCTCTCGAATGTGTTCTATTAAAAGCTTCACTTTGTTAGGCGGTTGACGAGTAAAAGGGTAAACCGCGTAGATACCTAGCTTTTTACCAACCAATTCTGGGAAGATATCCACCAACTCTCCACTACGAATGTCATGATAAACCAAGCAACGCGGTACGTAGGCAATGCCGTGCCCACCCAAAGCTGCTTTTCGTAATGCGGTAGCGTTATCTGTCGAGAAACATCCAGAGACTCTAACGATGTAATCGCCATCTTTGCCTTTGAACTGCCAATCCGTTGCCCCCGTGGTTTGATAAGCGTATTGCAAGCAGTTGTGCGTCGTCAGATCGATCGGTTCGATCGGTTTACCATGTTTAGCAATGTAAGAAGGAGAAGCGCATACTACCCATTGAGAGTCCAGAATATGCCTCGCAATCAGACTGGAATCTTCCAAGTAGCCGGTACGAATTACCAAGTCAAAACCACCAGCAACCAAGTCGACAAAGCGGTTATCAAGCGACATATCCACTGTTAAACCAGGATGCATATTACAAAACTCTGCAACTGCATCCGCTAGAATCAAATCACCGGAGATAGTCGGCACCGACATTTTAATATGACCACTGACATTCTCACCAAAGCCTGAAACTGCATCCATAGCCTCCTGAGTGGCTTGCTTCACATTTTTAGCACTATGTAACAAAACCTTTCCCGCTTCGGTCAGGGTCAATTTACGCGTTGTTCGATATAATAGCTGAGCGCCAATTTCTTCTTCCAATCGAGCAATTCTTTTACTAACTACCGAATTTGTAAGGTTATTTTCTTCAGCCACCTTACTAAAGCTGCCCATTTCTACTACCTGAGAGAATAGGATTAGGTCGTCTGCACGCATCGATTATGTCACTTTTGGAATAAATTAATTTCATTATTTCCCTATATCTATAAAAAATAAAGGGGTAAATTCACGCCAAATTAACAAAACCATTACAACAAAAATCATCTCTACAGCATAAAGCCGTTCGAGAAGTCAGCGTACGAGGATGTACCAATGAGTGAAACCCTACTTGCCCTTGTGGCGTTTTCGCCAATTGTTGTCGCCGCCATATTATTGGTTGGTCTCAACTGGCCTGCTAAAAAAGCTATGCCTGTTGCGTTCGGTCTAACCGTCGCTATCGCCCTAATGTTTTGGGATATGTCAGCTACTCGCGTACTGGCCTCTGTATTCCAAGGGTTAGGAATTACTGTCTCTGTTCTATGGATCGTGTTCGGTGCCATCTTCTTGCTCAACACTTTAAAACATACCGGAGCGATCACGACTATCCGCAATGGATTTACTGATATTTCGGCAGACCGTCGAGTGCAAGCCATCATCATCGCTTGGTGTTTTGGTTCATTCATTGAGGGTGCATCGGGGTTCGGTACACCTGCAGCTATCGCAGCACCACTATTGGTTGCGATTGGTTTCCCTGCTCTTGCAGCGGTCCTGATGGGCATGATGATCCAATCAACACCAGTATCATTTGGCGCAGTTGGTACACCAATCATCGTGGGTGTGAATAAAGGTCTAGATACACACAACATTGGTGAAGCACTTGTCGCACACGGTTCAACGTGGGATGCCTACCTGCAACAAATCACCGCAAGTGTGGCAATGATTCACGCGACCGTTGGCACGCTAATTCCTGTACTAATGGCAATGATGCTGACTCGCTTCTTCGGTAAAAACAAGAGCTGGAGCGAAGGTCTAGACATTCTGCCATTTGCACTATTTGCTGGTGTTGCTTTCACCGTTCCTTACGCACTTACAGGCGTGTTCTTGGGTGCAGAGTTCCCATCACTCATTGGTGGTCTAGTGGGTCTAGCCATTGTGGTTACCGCGGCGAAGAAAGGCTTCCTTGTTCCAAAAACAAAATGGGATTTCGAAAGCGAAGATAAATGGCCAGCAGAATGGCTCGGCTCTCTAAAGATCAATCTGGATGACAACCCAGGCAAACCAATGAGTCTGACCAAAGCATGGGCTCCATACGTACTACTAGCGATTATCCTTGTTGCAAGCCGTGTTAGCCCTGAGTTCAAAGGTCTACTTAAGAGCGTAAGCCTTTCGTTTGGTAATATTCTTGGCGAGACAGGCATCAGCACAGCGATTCAACCTCTATACCTTCCTGGTGGCATCCTAGTCTTCGTAGCATTGCTTGCGGTTCTTCTACAAGGTGGTGGTGCGAAATCATTGGGTAAAGCGTTTGGCGAATCGAGTAAGACGTTAATTGGTGCAGGTTTTGTTCTTGTGTTCACCATTCCTATGGTTCGCATCTTCATTAACTCAGGTGTCAACGGTGCAGATCTCGCAAGTATGCCAGTAACCACGGCAAACTTCGCAGCAGACCTAGTTGGCTCAGCATTCCCGGCGTTGAGTGCTACCGTTGGTGCCCTTGGTGCATTCATCGCCGGCTCTAACACAGTGTCGAACATGATGTTCAGCCAATTCCAGTTCGAAGTAGCACAGACACTGACCATCTCAAGTGCCATTGTCGTGGCTCTACAAGCGGTAGGCGCAGCTGCGGGTAACATGATTGCTATCCACAACGTGGTTGCTGCATCCGCAACCGTTGGCCTGTTAGGACGCGAAGGTGCAACGCTACGTAAGACGGTAATTCCAACGTTCTACTACCTCGTGGTAACTGGCATCATCGGTCTGATTCTAATTTACGGTTTCCAAATCACCGACGCTTTAATGAATTAATAATAAATGCAGGGCTTCCCCCGCCCTGCTCTTTCTCTGGTACATCGGTCTGCACTACTACCCCGACACTTTTGGTGTGGCTTGCTGCATCAATCCCCCGACCGGTGTACCAGTCTTTTTCAGTGCAGATAATTGATTGTTCAGTGTATGGAATCCACCACAGCTCAATCACTTATCTATACTCTATTCTGACGTCGACTGCCGAAAGGATGGCAGTCAGTGGAACACTGACAGAGCAGGTGCTCATTGACTCAGGACGCAATCTTAGAATAACAGCCAGGACACACTATTATGATTATCTCTGCTTCTACAGATTACCGCGCTGCTGCTAAAGCCAAGCTGCCTCCATTTCTTTTCCATTACATTGATGGTGGTTCATACGACGAGCGCACGCTGAAACGCAACACCGATGATTTAGGTGATGTTGCGTTGCGACAACGTGTTCTGCGTGACATGAGCGATCTAAGCCTAGAGACGGAGATCTTCGGTGAGAAACTTGCTATGCCAATCGCACTTGCTCCTGTTGGTCTTACTGGTATGTACGCAAGACGTGGCGAAGTACAAGCCGCGAAAGCCGCAGAAAAGAAAGGCATTCCTTTCACCATGTCAACGGTATCCGTTTGTCCTATTGAAGAAGTCGCACCTGCGATCGAACGCCCAATGTGGTTCCAACTGTATGTTCTAAAAGACCGAGGCTTTATGAAGAACGTACTTGAGCGCGCGAAAGCGGCAGGTGTAACGACACTGGTTTTCACCGTAGATATGCCAGTTCCAGGTGCTCGTTACCGTGACATGCACTCTGGTATGAGTGGTCCAAATGCAGCGATGCGCCGAGTATTCCAAGCCATGCGCCATCCAAGCTGGGCACTGGATGTCGGTGTATTAGGTAAACCTCACGACTTAGGGAACATTTCTACTTACCGTGGCGAACCAACGAAGCTGGAAGATTACATTGGCTGGCTCGGTGCAAACTTTGATCCTTCGATTTCTTGGAAAGATCTAGAGTGGATTCGTGACTTTTGGGACGGACCAATGGTCATCAAAGGCATCCTAGACGAAGAAGATGCAAAAGACGCAGTTCGCTTCGGTGCAGACGGTATCGTTGTATCCAACCACGGTGGGCGTCAACTTGACGGTGTCCTTTCGACAGCGAAAGCTCTGCCTAGCATCGCAGATGCAGTAAAAGGTGACCTAAAGATTTTCGTCGACTCCGGTATCCGCACTGGTCTGGATGTCGTTCGTATGTTGGCGCTTGGTGCTGACTGTACATTGCTTGGTCGCTCTTTTGTTTACGCTCTAGCGGCACAAGGCGGTGCGGGTGTTGAAAACTTGCTTGATTTGTATGACAAAGAGATGCGCGTAGCGATGACACTCACTGGCGCAAAAACTATCGCCGATCTGTCGCGTGATTCTTTGGTGAAGATTCCATAGACCTTGCCGACTCTCCCCCTAACAAAAAAGCGAGCTCAATGAGCTCGCTTTTTTTTGAAATTTGAATTAGCGGACGTGATGTTCGTATTCAATCACCACTTGGTTGCCTTCAATAAAAACGTTACGAATGTCGCCGTCTACGGTCACTCTGTTTTGTAAGTAAACCGAACCAGAACCCGATACATCGCGTTCGGTCATTGATGGGATAACTTGTCCGGGACGAACGTGCAATTGCTCACATAACTGCTTAACAAAGCCCAAAGTCAACGGTGCGTTACCGCGTAACAACGAAGAGAACTCATGTAGACTTAAACCTAGACGTTTTGCCATCTCCATTTGGGTAAGGTGCATTTTTGCTTTTTGCGACATCCAAATGTCGTAGAGCGCATTTCGGTCTAGCTCTGTAAATTCCATGGTTCATCTCCGCATTTCAAAGTGACCTTAAAGTCTCATATTTAAATGTGATAAATGTTAGCGATGAGTCAAAGAACCTACAATTGATGGTTCGTATGGTAGTGCTTATCTTTCAATCTACGAGTTCTATCACATCTCATAGGTTGATTTACTCATACTTTACATTTCGTCATACCTATCATCATCTTGAATTAATATAAAAGTCATTAATGGCAATGTAAACAGCAAAACATCCCTGTTACAACACAACGAGACTTTGTCACTTTCGTTCCGCCTCATCATTTTTCTAGGGCGAATTGGTAAATTCTGCTACCTTTCCCCCATTGTTCTATAAAAAGAAACTTTACTTATGCCACAGTGGTTTACAGAACTTCAAACTTACGTCATGGCTAACCACCAAGATTGGAGCAGCAGCGTTTTATTTATCACGATAGCCAGCTTCTTTGCTTGGATTGCTTGGCGTGTCTTGCATTCGCGCCTCGCGATTCTTGTAGAGAAAACCCCCTTCCATTGGGATGACCTTTTATTAGAAGCGTTAAAAACCCCCGTCAGCACACTCATTTGGTGTTGGCCCGCTACGGTATCAATCGGCATTGTTTTGCAAAGTGAGTTAGGCAACGAGTTCAACTGGCTTAGCACACTCAAACTCATCCTAGTGATCAGCATATTAGTTTGGATAGTGATGCGTCTTATCACTAATGTTGAGGACTATGTGCTGGAACAGAAAACTCGTGATGAAACCACGGTGCAAGCGATCGCCAAAGTCGCACGCCTGTTCTTCATCGTGATTGGTGTGCTTACCGTCATGCAAGCATTCGGGCTTAGCCTTTCTGGTTTGCTAACCTTTGGTGGCGTCGGTGGTTTGATTGTCGGTTTAGCAGCAAAAGACTTACTGTCCAACTTCTTTGGCGGCTTAATGATTTACTTCGATCGCCCATTTAAAGTTGGCGATTGGATTCGCTCGCCAGATCGTAAAATCGAAGGCACTGTTGAACGTATTGGATGGCGCATGACCAGTATCCGTACTTTCGATAAAAGACCGCTCTATGTACCAAACTCAGTGTTCAGCAATATCGTCGTAGAAAACCCATCGCGAATGCTAAACCGACGCATCTTTGAAACGATAGGATTACGTTATGATGATGCAGAAAAAGTACCCGTCATCATCGATGCAGTACGTGAAATGCTACAAAACCACAAAGATATTGATACGCGCCAAACTCTGATTGTGAACTTTGATTCGTTTGGAGCTTCCTCACTAAACTTCTTCATTTACACCTTCACTAAAACGGTGAACTGGGTGCGTTACCATGAAGTGAAGCAAGATGTGTTACTGCAAGTAATGGCGATCATTAAAGAACACGAAGCGGACATCGCATTCCCAACTCAAACGCTCAAACTCGATCCAATTCAAATGGCGAAAGCACAAGCTCAAGAAGAGCAAGGCTACTAGCGATGCAGACTGCCGTCATCTAACGATGGCTTATCGAATAAGGACCAAGCCCCGGACGTTATGCTGGGGCTTTCTTTTTATCTATAGGACAAGTTCGAGCAACTATTGTTAAAAAGCGTAGGAATTGGATAAGCTAGCTTCAAGCTCAAACGAATGAACAGGACAGCGCAGTGAATTTAAGACAATTGGAAGTCTTTTACGCCATCATGCAAACCGGAACCGTTTCTGGTGCCGCGCGCTTATTGCATGTATCGCAACCCAATGTCACTCGGGTACTTGCCCACACGGAACAACAACTTAGCTTTGCCCTGTTTGAGCGCGTCAAAGGCCGCTTAGTACCGACCCAAGAAGCCAAAGCCCTATTACCAGAAGCCGAGAAAGTCTACCAACAGCTTGGGCAATTTCGTTCCCTCACCAGTAAAGTGAAACAAGGCACTCAGCACTTGAGAGTCGGAGCACCTCCTGTCTTAGCTTCCCAACTGCTTGCTCCAACGGTTGCTGCACTGTCGAAGCAACAAGGCATCTCATTTGAACTATTAACGGCAAACCGTGATGAGCTGTGTTCAGGCTTACTTAAGCACGAATTGGATGTGGCGATTGCCTTCGGTGAAGAAGCGCCACCCGCAATTTTGAGTGAGGTGTTACTCAAGCAACAACTTGTTCTGATTGCGCCAAAAGAAGCGCTCAGTTCAACTGAGGACTCGGTATCGTTTGATGATTTGATTCAGCACGAATTGCCAATCATCGGCTTGGACAGTCGAGACCCACTCGGTTTGTTGCTTCATCAAACACTCTCGGCACGCGACGAACATTATCACCACGCTATCTCAGTACGCAGTTACGCCGCTGCTGCTGAACTGGTCAAACACCATGCCGGCTTTGCGATTGTCGACCCATGGACATCAAAACAGTATCAAGATGATGAATCGGTAAGCGTGTGCTCACTTTCTCCTGCGCTGTCATTTTCAATCTCTATCATGTTTGCGGAACATACACCGCAATCCATTTCGACCAAGCTTTTTATTGATTCACTTAAGCGACATGTGAATCAGTAAGTTAGTACTCACCTTACCCTATAACCTCAAGTTATAGACGCACAACAAATAGGCATTCGGCTTCCCTCTTCAAACTGGCTACATTGTTTGAAAACGCCATTACTTGAACGTATTGGTTAAAAACGTCTTGTTTGAAAACGTACTGTTTAAAAACATACAGAATGACAGAGGGAACCATCATGCAAATTGCTCAACCTTACTTACTTTTTCTTGGTGACGTCACCGATCCATTAGCCGCAAAAACTGCGCGCGGTATCCATCAATGGCGCCCAGAGATTTGCTTAGGGCAGCTTCGTCTTACGTCAGAAACCGTTTCATTAGGTTTAACCGATATGACGCTGCAACAGGCTCAGCAGCAAGGCGCAAAAACGCTCGTCATCGGCACAGCAAACCCTGGTGGTGTTATTCCTGAATCATGGCAAGCGACGTTACTAGAAGCGGCGGAAATGGGGTTTGAAATAGCCTCAGGTATGCACCAACGTCTTTCTGAATTCGCTCCTTTAGATGACTTACAACAACGTGGCTTAACCAAGTTACACGATGTACGCCATTACGATGCCTCGCTCAAAGTGGGTAATGGTAAAGCGCGCTCGGGGAAACGCTTACTAACGGTTGGCACCGACTGCTCGGTTGGCAAGATGTTCTCTGCCCTCGCGATTGAGAAAGCTTTACAGCAATCTGGTTGTAACGCTGAGTTCAAAGCCACAGGTCAAACGGGCATCTTAGTCGCGGGCAGTGGTATTTCGATTGATGCTGTTGTCGCGGACTTTATCTCTGGTGCGGTGGAAGCCATCAGCCCTGAGTTCACAGACCATGAATGGGACATCATTGAAGGACAAGGCTCGTTGTTCAATCCTTCTTTTGCGGGCGTAAGTTTAGGCTTGCTTCACGGCGCACAAGCGGACGCTTTGGTATTGTGTCACGAGATCGGTCGCCCACACATTCGCAACCTTCCCCATGCGAAATTGCCAACGATTGAACAAACCATCGAGGCAAATTTACAAGCAGCACGTTTAACAAACCCTGACACACAACTTGTTGGAATCTGCTTGAATACCTCTGCAATCAGTGAAGATGATGCCGCACAGCTTTGCCAAGAATGGACGGAGAAATACCAAGTGTCCGTAACCGATCCTGTGCGTTTTGGCGTAGAGCAAATTGCTCAACAGATTATTGCGATTTAAGGATTGTAGATGCGATGAAAATCCATGTAGAGCCCGTCACCATTGCGATGGCGACGCCTTTTCGTATATCCCGTGGCAGCCGAACCGAATGTCACGTGGTGCGCGTAACCGTAGAACAAAGTGGCATCAGTGCCCAAGGTGAATGTACGCCTTACCCTCGTTACGGCGAGTCGGTGGAATCGGTAATCAAAGCCATTTCTCAAGCCGCTCATGAACTGCAAAGTTTGTTTGCCAAAGGTGACGCGAACATAGTCTCCCTCAGAGAAAAACTACAAACTCTTCTCCCTGCCGGTGCGGCACGTAATGCGCTCGACTGCGCGATGTGGAACTTACAAGCCAAACTCGCAGGCAAGCAACATGCCCAAGATCTATTTGAATTGCCGGCATCGATTGTCACTGCGATGACCGTGTCGATTAACACGCCAGAGGCAATGGCAAACCAGACCCGTAGTTACATCGAACAAGGCGCAAAACTACTTAAAGTGAAGCTCGATGGCGAACAAGTGATTGAACGCGTTCGCGCTGTTCGTGAAGCGGCAGGCGATGCGATGATCGTGCTGGATGCGAACGAAGCATGGCAAGAACTGGACTTAGACGCCACCTTTGCCGCGCTAGCGCCACTGAATATTGCGATGATTGAGCAGCCTTTACCCTCGAATGACGATGACAAGCTAAAAGACATTTCGCACCCAATTCCACTTTGTGCCGATGAAAGTTGCCATACACGCCAACAATTGCATGAATTGGTAGGCAAATACGAAATGGTCAACATCAAACTCGACAAGACGGGTGGTCTTACCGAAGCCTTATTGCTTGCAGAAGAAGCGAAACACCTTGGTTTTACCTTGATGTCCGGTTGCATGTTAGGCACTTCATTGGCGATGCGTGCAGCGCTACCCATCGCGGTCCAATCGAAAGTGGTTGATTTAGATGGTCCGATTTTACTGGGTCAGGATATTGAGCCCGCTTTGGTATATCGAGAAGGTGAAATCGTTCTGTAAAGAAGCGATGATAACTCCATCACCGATTTCATGACCTAGATTAAAAAACAATCACCATCAGCATGAAATAAGTCACATAAATTACGAGGTTATTACGGCATGCTAACACGGTAGTAACCTCTAATGCGCTTTTTCAGCAAGGTGGTGGTTGTATGTATAGAGTCATCCGAAAAATGACATGGAAGACGAACAGGCGGTAAACCCGCCCTACTCCAATGCAGTTCGTACCTGATATCAGGTTTGCTTTGGAACCGTTGATTTGCCGATAACGGCTCACTCGGTTTCGCACGTCATTTGCAAGGAGGCTCTATGCCTATCAATAAGATCCGCAACGTCGCCTTTGTCGGTCAAACGGGTACCGGCAAAACCACACTGATAGAAAAACTGCTCTACACCTGCCAAGCCACTAGCCATTTAGGGAGTGTGGAAAAAGGCGATACGGTGACCGATTTCGACCAACAATCCATCCAATATCAACACAGTATCGAAGCCACACCAGTCGCACTAAGTTGGAACAAACACCGCCTCAATATCATCGACACCCCCGGACAAAGTGAATTACTCGGACGCACACTCAGCGTGTTCCCTGCCGTTGAAACTTCCGCGTTGATCATCGACCCACAAATGCCTATCAACCAAACTTCTGACCGCTTGTTCGCCTTTGCTAAAGAGCAGCAAAAGTGCCAGATGATCATCATCAACAAGCTCGACAATCACGGCAACCAACTTGAAGCCGTGATGGAAAATATCATCGAGCACTTTGGTGATAATTGCTTACCAATCAACTTACCTTCAGCCGATGCTCAATCGGTGGTGGATTGCTATTTCGAACCAGAGATCGAACGCGACACTTTGCTCGCTAAAGTCGAAGAAGCGCATGAAACCTTGATAGACCAAGTGATTGAAGTCGATGAAGAGCTGATGGAACTGTATCTCGAACAAGGCTCAGAACTGGCAGCAGAACAGCTGCATGATCCGTTTGAAGAAGCATTGAGAACCGGACACGTAATTCCAATCTGCTTTGTGTCGTCCGAAACAGGCGCGGGGGTAGAACTGCTGCTGAGAACTCTTGCGGAAATCATGCCGATGCCAAATGAAGGCAACCCACCGCTGTTGGAGAAAAACGGCAAGAAGGTCAAAGTAAACTGTGAAGCACTTGAGCACAGCGTGGCGCATGTGTACAAGATCAGCGTCGATCCTTACATGGGTAAACTCGCCTATTTGCGTGTTTACCAAGGTGAAATCAACGCAGGCAGCCAACTCTACATTGGTGAAAGCAACAAAGCGTTCAAAGTTGGTCATCTTTACCAGTTGCAAGGCAAAGACAGAACGGAGATCCCAAGGGCGCTTGCCGGCGATTTCTGTGTGCTCGCCAAAGTGGATGAGTTGGAATTTGATTCCATTGTTCATGACTCTCATGAAGAAGATGGCGTACAACTCAAAACCCTCAACTTCCCAGATTCGATGTACTCACTGTGCCTCAAGCCCGTTAAGCGTGGCGACGAGCAAAAGCTTGGGGATGTGCTGAATAAAATCGCCAGCGAAGATCCTTCTCTTCGAATCGAACATCGTGCACGCACCAATGAAACCATCATCAGCGGTCAGGGTGAATTCCACCTCAAAGTAGCGCTTGAGAAAATGTCTGCAGTCTACAAACTGGAAGTGGAAACCAGCCAGCCAAGCGTCGAATACTTTGAGACCATAACCAAACCAGCAGAAGGCCACTATCGTCATAAGAAACAAAGCGGCGGCGCGGGTCAATTTGGTGAGGTGCAATTAAAAGTACGCCCACTCGAACGCGGTGCGGGCTTCAAGTTCATTAATAAAGTGGTTGGCGGCGCGATTCCTACTGCACTCATCCCTGCAGTGGAAAAAGGCATTGTTCAGGCATTGGAAGAAGGGGCGATTTCTGGCAACCCAATCAAAGATGTCGAAGTGACCGTTTACGATGGTAAATACCACTCGGTTGACTCGAAAGAAATCGCGTTTGTCATCGCAGGTAAGAAAGCCTTCTTAGATGCGATCAACAATGCAGACCCGATAGTGCTCGAACCGATTGTACAAATGGAGCTTCATATTCCAACCGCAAACGTGGGTGATGTATCCGGCGACTTATCCGGTAATCGCGGGCTAATTGAAGGAACAGAGCCTATCGACGCAAACTTCACAATGTTAAGAGCCAAGTCTCCAGTCAACGAACTGCAAGATTATGCTCGTCGTCTGCGCTCAATTACTGGCGGTGAAGGTAGCTTTAACATGACACTCAGCCACTACGAACCAGCGCCACCAGCTGTGCAAAAACAGGTCTGCAACGAAGCGACGCAGCAAAGCTAAGGCTTAATACGTTTAACCTCACCAACAAAAAACGCCCTCGAAACTTGAGGGCGTTGTTGTATTCAGTTGAGGTCTATTTGTCTAACGACATACCAATATGTTCAAGCTTGGATTGGAACTGTTCAACACTGTCGGCTTTATAGGTAGGAGAACCGTTAAAATAGCGCGGCTTTTCTGGCAACATCGCGTTCTTGAGTTCTTGTTCCTGATCGACATTGTCATGGTACACCGTTACACGGTTTGGGATATCCTGCTTCATAAATGCCATTTTGGTTCTCCTTTATTAAGACGAATCTTAAACGTAGAACTGAACAAAAAATGCGCAAAAACTCATCATTAAAAATTTGATCTTCTAGACAATATTAGGATCTATTGACCTTTCGAACTTGGCTCTTGGATCTGATAGAGGCGGCGTTCATTCTCTGCGCAAGTAGTCTCACAGTTACACACTTTGTCAACGCCGACGTTATTCAAGCCACCGCAACTGCCTTGAATACGTTTATTGTGAAAGATCACGCCCAGTGACATCAACAAAATGATGGCTAAGAACCCAAGAAAAGTGAACAACCAAACCATTACTTCACCTCTTTCACGTAAGAAGAAACCAATGCTTTAAGTTTAGTTGGGCGCAACGTCATGAGTGTGTTTTTTGATTGAGATTGAGGATTGATCAATAGCGAAGGCGCTTTTTTGCTACCACAGCCACCGCAACCACCTTTTTTGACGTGATTGGTCGAAGGGCGACCTTGCGTCGCAACCGTTAATGGCGATCGAGGCACACCCATTACATCATCCAGTGAGCTGCGAGTCGATAGCTTAAAGACTTGTTTACCACTGCTCAAAAGCTTACCAAGCACACGTTCCCCAATGTTGCGAACCAACACTGCATCCACATGATATTCTTGCAAAGATTGAATAAGTTGAGATTTTGCTTTACAGCCAGCTTGTGGCATAGAAGCAATATTAGCTAGGTTTTTCAACAGCCCTTCCGTGTCGGAATAAATCGCAATGTATGGGGCTTTAACAAAATGATTGGCGACGCGTTCGCCGTCATTCGGAATAGCGTAAATCATGAGTTTGACTCCTGGTCAGGAAAAACAAGTGCATGACCCTCAACTAGGCTTTTCGCGACTTTAAAACGCGCGCTTTTAACCGTATTACCAAAGGTCTGGCGAGAGACTCCCATTTGGTCGGCAGCTTGCTGCTGGCTCAATCCTTCCAGATCGGCTAATCGCAATGCCTCTAGTTCTTCTGGCAATATGTTGACTTTCTCCAGCTCATAAAACGGTACGCCATTGGGCTTAAAACAATGGTGTGCTGCACGTCCACATATGCGTCTTTCTATTTTTGGTCTCGCCATCACATCCTCTCTACAAAACGCCTTAACCTTACGCTCGTTTATGGCATATGCCAATTATAGTTTTTAGCATATACCAATATCTTAGTTTGCAAAAATCGTATTCATAGCGAAATATTCGTTAGACATCTAATAATAATGCAACAGCACATACAAACCACCATACGATTCATTGACATGAGTCGATAAAAAACCTTTCATTTCTGTGGCTATTTTCATCAAAAATTCACCAACACTTTCACGCTCATTAACAAACAAAGCTATAATTCACCTAACACATTAGTTTGAACACTAATGATTAATTAGTTACCCTAAGTGAGCAATTTAGAGAAAGGAAACTCAATATGACGTACAAAACTCCCTTACTACTAGCGATTGGTGCGCTAGCAGCGACCAACGCAAACGCAAGTGAGTGTGGAACGGTTACCATTGCAGATATGAACTGGAACTCTGCAACACTGATTGCCAACGTGGACCGTTTTATTCTTGAGCACGGCTACGGCTGTGATGCCGAACTCATCCCTGGCGACACCATGCCAACTGGCACCTCAATGATCGAAAAAGGACAGCCCGATGTGGCACCAGAGCTTTGGAGTAACAGCCTTAAAGATGCACTAGATAAAGGTGTTGAAGAAAAGCGCCTACGCTATGCTGGTAAAGCACTCGTCGATGGCGGTGAAGAAGGTTTCTGGATCCCTGCCTACCTTGTTAAACAATACCCTGAAATGAAAACCATCGAAGGTGTGAAAAAACACGCGAAGCTGTTCTCTCATCCAGAAGACAAAGCAAAATCGGCATTTTACAGCTGCCCAGCTGGTTGGAACTGTCAAATCAGCGCCGGTAACCTTTTCAAAGCGATGGACCTTGCCGGATCAGGCTTTGATATTATCGACCCAGGGTCAAGTGCAGGTCTGTCTGGTTCAATAGCAAAAGCCTACGAACGTGAAGAAGCCTGGTTTGGTTACTACTGGGCACCAACTGCAGTTCTCGGTAAGTACGATATGGTGAAAGTGGATTTCGGTAGCGGCGTTGATGAGAAAGAATTTGTCAGCTGTACGACACAAGCTGATTGCGAAAATCCAAAACCAACCATGTACCCACCTTCACCGGTTCACACCATTACGACTGAAGAGTTTGCTTCACGCTCTCCGGCTGCATACAACTACTTCACTAAACGTGGTTTCACCAATGCAGACATGAACCAATTGCTGGCTTGGATGGAAGACAACCAAGCGGACGGTGAAGAAACCATGTTCCATTTCCTAGAAAACTACCCACAGATCTGGACCGCATGGGTTCCTCAAGACGTAGCTAAAAAAGTGCAAGGTGCACTGTAAGACTTAGACGTTTCGTAAATGGTATAGGAATACCAAAATTGTTGTATGCCGAGGCTCACTTGGGTCTCGGCAAGAAAAGGAAGTAAACATGTCTGACTCGAATTGGCTTAGCGAATTCCCAGAAATGGATCGCTCAGATCTCAGAGCTATCCGCAAAACCCTAGATGGTGCCTACCGCGATTTCTCTCGCGAATACGGCGACCTTATTGAATCATTCTTCGATCCTCTTCTCTCATTTCTCGTTTGGTTCGAAAAACTCCTCATTTCTACACCATGGATGATCATCCTTGGTGTATGTACCGCGTTGGTTTATGCCGCAAGCCGATCGTGGAAACTGGCTGTCGCGTGTTTCGTGTCATTAATCCTGATTGGGTACTTTGGCATGTGGGAAGACACGATGCGGACGCTCAGCATCATCACGGTGTGTACCATGCTCGCCATTGCGCTCGGCATTCCTATCGGTATTGCCATGGCACGCTCCAATCGCGTGCAATCCGTCGTGACACCACTGCTCGACGTGATGCAAACCATGCCCGCGTTCGTCTATCTGATTCCGGTCGTTATGCTCCTTGGTATCGGTAAGATCCCAGGTTTGATTGCTGTTGTGATCTACGCGATTCCACCAGTCATTCGTTTAACCAACTTAGGCATTCGACTCGTAGATAAGGAAGTTCTTGAAGCCGCCACCGCCTTTGGTGCAAGTAACAAGCAACGCTTAATCGGCGTACAATTACCTTTGGCAATGCCAACCATTATGGCTGGTATCAACCAAACCATCATGATGGCACTTTCTATGGTTGTTATCGCTTCTATGATTGGCGTTAAAGGCTTAGGTCAGCCAGTATTAAAATCAATCACCAACCAGTATTTCACCCTTGGTCTGCTTAACGGCCTAGCAATTGTGGCACTGGCGATTTTGTTTGACCGAGCGTCGCAAGCTTACGCGAAGCGAACCCAAGCACACTTAGGAGATCTGAAACATGACTAAGCCACTTATTGAAATTAGCGGGCTGTATAAGATCTTCGGACCAAAGCCAAAAACAGTGATTGAGCGAGTAAAACAAGGCCAGAGCAAAGACCAAATTCTGGCTGATACGGGTCATACCGTTGGTTTAAAAGACATCAATCTGCAAATTAACAAAGGCGAAATCTTCGTTATTATGGGGCTATCTGGCTCTGGTAAGTCGACCATGATTCGCCACTTCAACCGTTTAATTGACCCAACCATGGGGCAAATCTTAGTTGAAGGCGTCGACGTAATGCAGCTGTCACCAAAAGAGCTAGAAGAGTTTCGCCGCCATAAAATGTCGATGGTATTTCAACGCTTCGGTCTTTTGCCCCATCGTACTGTGGTTGACAACGTAGCTTACGGCTTGGAAATCCAAGGCATCAAAAAAGAAGCGCGTCTTGCGAAAGCCAATGAATGGTTGGAGACAGTTGGTCTGAAAGGTTACGAGAACCAATACCCTGCGCAGCTTTCTGGTGGTCAGCAACAACGTGTAGGCTTGGCTCGTGCACTGGCGACTGACGCCGAGATCCTATTGATGGATGAAGCGTTCTCGGCACTCGATCCTCTGATCCGTAGCGAAATGCAAGATCAGCTGATTGAACTGCAAGAGAAGCTACATAAGACCATTATCTTTATCACTCACGATTTGGATGAAGCGCTTCGCTTGGGTGACCGTATCGCTATTTTGAAAGATGGCGAGTTAGTACAACAAGGTTCTCCAGACGAGATTCTGCTACACCCTGCCGATGAATATGTAGAGGCCTTCGTGAAGGACGTAAACCGAGCACGCGCTCTGACGGTTGAAACCGTGATGCAGCCACCAGCGTATCGCATTGCAGCAACAACCATTGAAGAAGCCCTTGTTGAGATGAAACGCGTGAAACAAGACTACGCGTACCACGTGACCGATGATGGCTATCAAGGAGTGGTTACCAAAGAGAGCTTGCTAGATGCTGCGAAAACCGATGCAGCACAAGAGCTGGCAGAAGAGATCTACGAAGAAGTGCCTGTTGTCTCTCCTGATTCCGTAATTGAAGAAGTACTTCCAGACACCATGTCTTGTGACTACTCACTGCCGGTTGTGGATGACGAAGGTAATCTGCAAGGTGAACTAGAACGTAGCGCCGTGGCTGAAATCTTTACTGATAATACCGAAGAGGAGTCTCCGTCAAAGGAGGTCAAAACACCACCCGCAATGGATAAAGCATCCTAATACGCAAAAGGCTCATCATCTGATGAGCCTTTTTTATCTGGTGGCGGTTTAAAAATTGCGCTACGAAAGTCAAAACATAAACACAAGGAACACAACCAACAGAAAAATACCAAAATAGCTGATGCGTATTCGCATCGCTTTCGACATTGGTTTGTGCGGACGCTTGCCTAAAGTGATAATCGACAGCCCGATATAACCGGTGCAATAACTCAATCTCCACAGGAAAATTTCGATAATAATAGAACGAACAATTGCTCGAAGAACGACTGTAACCAATTCTTCCATTTTCTTCTCCTATCCCTTTTATTTGCAAATCACTGACGTTAAAGATTTTTTCTTACAGAGGTCGTTCAATGGTTTGCTTTGTTCTGACGCAGGTTTAGGAAACAAGTCTATTATTATCACGGTATACCTAAGTGACCTTAGCATACATGCAACGAGATTACTTTGGTATATCAACTTGTTGATTTAGAGAGGAATAAAATGAAAAAGACACTATTAGCACTCACTGGTGCGGTCGTTATTCTAGCAGGCTGTCAGGATGAGAAACCAGCAGAGACAACTGCGGTTGACATTCCTCAGGCCTCAGAAGTTGAAAGCACCGTTGATGCAACACCGATTGAAGAAGAGCAAATGATCACGACAGATACCTTTGTAGATTCTGGTCACAATGCGCAAAATTCGTTGGATTGGAACGGCATTTACAAAGGCAAACTTCCTTGTGCAGATTGCGCGGGTATCGATACAACGTTAACCCTTAACGAAGACGGCACTTATACATTAGTAGAGCTGTATGAAGGCAAAGAAGGCGACCCAATCAAATCAGAAGGTAAGTTCACTTGGAATGAATCAGGCAACACCATTACATTGGTTGATGAGTCTGGTCCAAACCAGTACTTCGTTGGTGAAAACATGCTAATGAAGTTGGATATGAACGGCGAAAAAGCGACTGGCGAACTGGCTTCATTTTACAACCTGAGCAAGATGCCTTAATACGGTATAACCATTTAATCTAGTCCTGATAAAGACCAAATCCGAGCATCCCCCGCTCGGATTTTGTTTTTTAAAGCTACCATTGATGACTGAAATTGTTAACGCACGCCACGTTAAATCAGCAGAATATTGACACTATGACTCGCTAATTTCAGAACAACTATTAATATTATCAGCTAGCTACTATGAGTAATCCAAAGCCTGTGTAAGTCGCTATAACCAGTATTTTTTACTTGCACACCGTGCACTTGTTGCGTTTTCGTCACTTCTTCGTAGCCAACAAATAGAGGCAAACAAACATATTGCTCGCGCAACTCTTTTTCTACGTTTAGTAGAGATTGTAAAACTTGTTCACTGGCTATAGCCTCATTAACTTTACTCCTCAAACTACACATTTGACTTTCATCAAAACTAAAACGTAGACCTGTTGCTATCAAAAGCCACTCAAATACACCATATTCAAACGGCGCTTCTATAACTTCTTCAATAAGCAGCAAATCAGCTCGGTGAGAAACTGATTCCGGAAAGCTAATATCATCGATAACAATAACCTCCAACTCTAAGCCTGTCGTTTGAATAACCTTGTGTAGCCATCTAGAATGTTGAATCAAGCTGGGTATTGTCCACACCGGTTCAGCAAGCACTACTTTTCCTTGTAGCAACGGCGGTGTAATTACAGAGCTTGATATCGGTTCATGCTCTTCAACATCTAAGCAAATGCTACCAACAGAGCTATCAGGATCATAAATTCGCTTTTGCATGCCAATATAATCAGCGAGTTGATGCCAATCTTTTTGCGTGAGTTTAGAATCAGCTCGCTTACGGTAAGTTAAATATGAAAATGCATTGATCTTCTCAACTTCAACAAGATCAGAGGTTTGGTTAAAACTCAACATATTCCATGTATTAGAATCACCATGAGATAATGTAATTTGATCCAAAAGTGCTCGAACTGAGAAATATTCTTTATGAACTTGGAGAGTGATACTTTGCTTATTCCAAGCACTGATATTAAACCTTCCTGTACCAATGTGATAACTTTTACCAGACTCGAAAAAAGAAACATCTCGACACAATATGGAAGCATGAGGGGTGGTAAGCATGTAAGGAAATAGCTTGTTTGGATATTTTAGGTGTATTTTTAAACAACTTGATGTCTCCGCGACCACGCGGTCAATGCATTGCCAAAGTTCTTTAACTGGTCCATCGGCTTCCTTAAGCCTATTCAAGCTCCAAACGACATCTTGGATATTAAGAAGCTCACCGTCATGACGATAGATACCAGGTCTCAGCCATAGCGTCATCACCGTGCCTTCCATTTTCCAGGCATGTGCTAAGGAAGGCTCAACAACACCGTCGGAGTCTTGCGTCAACAAAACATCATAAACACTCTTAACGATGTGCAATTCAGTGTGTCTATATGTGCGAGTAGGATCGATGGTTGAAACCCAAGGGTATGAAGAGATAAGAACTGCATTCTTTGACTCATTTAGTTGGTTCACTTTTTCAGATGCTATGGTTAACGCTCTAACTGCAGTCTGACCAAACCAATCAATGAGTTTGGTTATGGAGCTCACCTTCCCCTTACCAAGCTCCTCAACCAAAAATTCGGTGATTGCTTGTTGAAGTGAAACAATGATATTTAAGCTATTCTGATTGCCTCTTCCAATCGCAGGCTGCCACTCAACCCAACCGTACATTGCAAGTTTTTTCATCACAATTGAAACATTGCGTCTGGAGGTAAAAATCACAACTTCCAACTCAGCCAACGTAACTCGATACTGTTGATATGGCTCAAAGTGTTTTAAAAGCAGCTCTAAATATCTAAGATTTACATCGACCACAAGGCTTCCCGAAACGTTATTCAAAATAAATAAAAATAGCGTAGGAAGTTTAACCAGAAAACTTCCTACGCTAGGTCTAAGCTAATGCATTTCTAAAATTAGAATTACTAACCATTACGCTAATGGCGATAACAATAAGCACTATTAAAAACGGTAGTTCATACCTACAGAGAAAACACTAATGTCGGCCTCAACGGTGGCTTTATCGTTTCCAGCTTTTGCAATTTCAAGCTCTGGTCTCATGTACTCCCATTCAACCTGTAATGCGAAATTTTTCGTAATCGCAAACTCAGCCCCTAAGCCATACATACCAGTGACAGTACTATCAGATAAGGTAGTGTACCCTGAGCTACCATTAATAACAGAATTACTTACTTTAAGCTCTGCGTTAAAATAAGAAAGGCCCGCTTTAGCAAAAAGGTTGAAACGATCTCCAATTGGTAATGTCGCTTTTGGTTGGATAGATAAAAACTTCATATCACCAACTGTCACAACCTTACCGTCTAATGCGTCATAACCACCAATAGCCCCTTCCAGAGAGATGTATTCGTTGAACTTGTATCCGCCAAATACCTTACCCGAAAGACTACTATCATCTTCCGGTTTAAGCTTCATGCTGGCATTCTGTCCTCCCTCACTGATTGATCCATGAACATCACCAAATGATGCTTGACCTACTGATGCACCAATGTATGAAGCTGCGTTTGCAACAGAACATGTTGCAAGGAGAGCGGTCATTAACCATGTTTTTTTTAACATTTTACTTCACTGCCTGTTTAATTATGTAGATTATGTTCAGCCCTTCCTTAAGCAAATTATGCTATCCATTTCGTTAGGTTTGAAAACCAAGTCGATATTAGTGAATAAAAAATCAATAAAACACGAAATAATTACCCGCTTTTTTTCTACTTTTCATAATTCAATACTTACAAACACTGCTGTTTAAGCCAGTTAGTCAACTTGATGATTTCAGGCTGGCGAGCACGATTCTTCTTATGTACAAAGTAAAAGCTATCCCCAGTTTCTAAGCCGTGAGAGGGGATATAAACCAAGTCTTGAGCCTTATCCCGTTCATTCAACATAAAGTCATTGGCAAACGTAATGCCTTGGTCATAGCGAGCAGCTTCGATAGCCAGCAGCATGTGACTGAAGTGCTGCATATCAATATCTTTTGGCAACTCAAACCCACCGGCTTTGCACCACTCTGACCAATCCTTACCGCGCTCACGATAGATAGAATCAGTCGAAAGAATCGGATAGTGCCAGAGTGCATTCGGCATTGGTTGGTCTTGAATTTCTTTCCAGATATTGAGGCTACATACCGGATACAAAGTCTCATCATATAAACGCACAGCCATGTAATTACGCTTAGGCTTCTGCACTGTGATAAAACAGTCACCAACGCTGTCGGTTTGTTCTGGATCTCCTGCAACCATGTTGAGCGTAAGATCAATTTCCGGATGCTGACGCTTGAAGTCCGCCAATCGTGGGATTAACCATTTCACCGCCAGCGAGCTGTAAATTGCCAAGCGTAGACTGCCCTTTTCGCCTTCACGCACTTTTTGGCTCGCCATCGCAATGGCACTAATAGCAGGACTGATATCTTCAAGATAACGAAAGCCAGTATCCGAGAGCGATAACTTACGCCCCTGACGAATGAACAGGGCTTCACCAAGGTAGTCTTCTAATATGCGAATCTGATGACTCACCGCACTTTGCGTCACGTTGAGCTCCTCTGCTGCAAGGGAAAAGCTCAAATTACGAGCAACGGATTCGAAACAGTGAACCGCTCTAAGAGGTGGCAATTTCATTATCTAAAAATCTCATACTTAAACTAATAAATATCATTTCACTTCATCCTATGACATCACCTACTCTTTGGCAAAGAATGAGGAGAGGAATAACGTGAAAGTCACATCTGTCGGCGCAGCCATGCTACTATTAATTGTTGGTAACCTAATTGCGGTGCTCTCAGACGCTTTGATCAAAAGCGTCGGTAATGAGGTGCCGGTTTTTCAGTTTGTGTTTTACCGACAATTGTCAGCTGTGATGATGTTATTACCCGTGTACCTACTCACTAAACAAGCCCCATTAATGGAAGGCTTTAAATGGCATGCGGTTCGTGCGCACGTTTGGTTAACTGGTGCGATTTTTATGGTGTTTGCCATCTCATCAATGCCACTCGCTACGGCAAATGCGATCTTTTATGCAGCTCCTTTGATCATGTTGCCACTGGCAGCGATCTTCTTTGGAGAGAAGCTTTCTGCACAATCTATTGCAGCGGCAGTGATGGGCTTTGCAGGTGTACTTGTGATTATTCGTCCTGATCAGATTGATTGGGCGGCGCTATCGGCATTGGTTGTCGCAGTCACTTTGGCGATCAACAACCTGCTAATTCGGAAGTTACCGAAGAACCAATCCGTACCACACACACTTTTGATGACGAATCTAGCCGGTATGCCTGTATCACTCTTGTTGGTGTTTATCGAGGGCGAAGCATGGGATTGGAGCTCATTCCCTGTAGCAGCAGGTTCAAGCTTATTCATCATGATTTATGCAGCAACCTGCGTGTTGGCTTATCGCTCTATCGATAGCAACAAAATTGCTAGCGCAGAATACAGCGGCTTGATTGGTGCCGTGATCGTTGGTTTGATTTGGTTCGGTGAAGTGCCAGATATTTTTATGGCAATTGGTACAGTAATGATTGTCGTGCCTCTGATTTGGCTATCAAAACGAGAACGCCGCAAACAAAAGCAAGCACAAGCCGCCAAACTTGCAGAAGAGCAACATCACCGAGCCCCTGCAGCGTAAGTATTTAAAAAGCCGAGCGTTCATCGCTCGGCTTTTGTATTTTAGTATCCGATATTCATGCTCGCTTCTGAAATTCGGTCTATGCACAGACATCAACACAACACCCGAATTGTCGTTGCCCTTAATTACTTGTAGAAGAGGTGAGCTTACCTAGCCCGTACAGCGTGATTTCTCGCTCATTCATATTGTAGATATTGTCAGCCGATGCTGCGTTTATAGTGAAGTAGTAAAAGCCTTCTGGGTCGGGTAATCCCATTTTTCTGTAGTAATCAATGTATGGCTGATGATATTCGTGACCAACAGGAAAGTCTGTGGCAACGTCATCCCCAGCTCCCCAAGAATGCACTCCGATCGTTGCCCCACTTTCTATCGTTCTATTCACGCCAGCTACAAACAAATCTGTACCACCAGAGGCTATTTCTCCATCAGCAGCAATGTAAGAATCTAAATGGCTTGCACGTACTTGGTAAGCGAGCTCTAGGTTTGCATCATCATCAGCAGAGCCATCAATACTAATAAACTTAAGTAGTTTAATCTCTGGGTGCTTTTTCATCATACGTTCAAATGCAGCAGGTGACCCTTTACAAACGACCCCTTGTAATTCTGCCACATCCCCCTTAACTGCAAAGGATAGACTAGGTTCATCTGGAAACAGTTGATCTCCACATTGTGATACAAACAAATTAGGTGCATTAGCTGGAGTAGAAGAATGGCTTTGTCCCTCGATACCACAGCCTGTCAACGCAATCAAAATAATCATCGTCAATGTTTGTTTCTTCATCACTACTCCAATAAAACATCATTCAATAAAGAGACAAATTTTAAACAAAAAAACAGCCTCTTCTATCGATGCTTACATACGCTTACAGACTCTCCCAACGCTCGTCTCGCTGTTAACGTCATCGAACTTGAAATTCAATGAAGCGTTGCCTGCTATAGTTAAAACAGTAAATAACAAAATTAAGGTCGCATTGAATTCATCATTACCTCTCGGAAACTCTCAACACTCGGGCTTTTTTGTGCAAGAAATCGCTCTTGATTCAATTCAGCGCTGCCACTTTTTTGAGGGTCTGCGCATGCAAATTGGTTTGAAAACCACACTTCAATTCCTTGTAATTACAACATTTTTGCTTCTTTTTTTACTGACTAGTTCCTCTAACGCTTCTCCGCTTAAGGTCGGGACTTACCCATGTCCTCCTTTTGTTATTGGTTCTGTTGACCGTGATTTGAACGGTCTCAGCATTGAATTATGGGAGCAAATTGCCAAAGAAATGAGCGTCGAGTTTCGTTTTGAAAACCAACCTTTAGACGATCTACTCAACGCGATAGAAACAGAACAAATAGATATAGGTGTTTCATGTATTTCTATCACTCCAGAACGCGAACTGTTCGCTGATTTTTCTCATTCTTTCTACGAAACCCATCTCGCGATTGCGGTAAAAAACCAAGGCTACCTGCATACCTTGCAATCTATCTTTTTGAACCCAGCTTTGTGGCTCATCGTTGGTGCCATCATATTGGTAGCTGGCTTAGTCGGAGCATTTTTCTATGCGTTAGAAGAAGGGAAAAACGAAAAGTTATATTCAATGAAAAACAGAAGCGGTCGCTGGGTTGAAAGCTTTATTCTTGGCTTGCTGTTTATTACCCGAGGACCGTTTAACTACTTTGAATTTAAAAGCTTAACTGGGCGAATTGTGACGGTATTCATTGGTGTTTTCAGCATGCTTTTTATCGCCAGTATTACTGCAGTTTTGGCTAGCAAACTCACCCTTAGCCAAGGTTATTCCCAAATCAAAGGTATCAATGATCTTGCCAATGTTGAAGTCGGTACCAAAACGGCTACCACCTCTTCCTTGTTACTCACTAGCTTTGGCATTCGCCACAAAGACTATGCAGACATGACGGCGCTTTTAACTGCCTTAGACAAAGGTGAAGTCGAGGCGATTGTCGCGGATGATGTTGTGCTCAAATACATGATTGGCAGTAGCAGACTATCTGGGCAATTTGAGGATTTAGAAGTGTTGCCGTACCAACTAGAAAAACAGAACTACGGCTTCATCATCACAGAGAACAACCGTTATGAGGAAGAGATTAACCGCGCGCTGTTACAAATCCGTGAATCACGAAAGTGGCGTAAAACGTTGGTCGACTATTTCGCAGACAAGTAGTATTCACCACTATCTTCTAAAACGAAAAAAGCCCTTAAGTTCAATGAACAAAAGGGCTTATGTATTCAATCTAGTTGGCGATTATTGCGGTAGAACCACTTTACCATCTTGAATTGGGAAAGTTTTGCCTGCAGGTTTGCTCTTCATGCGCACAGTCGTTGGTGCACCTGCAACTTCATAAGTGACATCGTAACCTACTACTTTTTCTGAAGTGGTGTATTCAGTGTGGCATTGTTTCTCTGTTGAAGTCACAACATCGCCCTTCTGCACATTGTCTTGAATTTCACGCCCCGCCATTGCACCGGCGATGGTTCCTGCCGCCGTTGCAATCACTTTACCTGAACCACCACCGATTTGGTTACCTAATGCAGCACCCGCCGCCGCACCGCCAACCGTGCCAAGGATCTTGTTGTTGTCTTTAGGTGCAACTTGATGCGTCACTACGACATCTTTACACACTTGATGTGGGTTCTTCACGGTTTCAGTTACCGCTTCAACAAGCGTAATGTTTGCTTCAGTTGGTGCAGGTGGCGTTTTGTCTTTACAGCCTGCCAGTACAGCAACAACTGCCGTCGCGATTGCGATAGATTTCATATTCATGGATTACTTCCCAGTACAGTTATCTTTGATTGGCGGTATAGTAAATCGTGAACTGTAATTCACATCAGGTAAAAACAAGCCCGAGGTCATTAGCAGGTTAAAAAACGGCGTTTTATAAACGGAATGTCAGGAGGTAATCTTGAAAAGGTCAATCGGAGCCAGATCACATCAATACTGACTATGAATCGCCCAGCAACTACTAAGTCAGATTGAGCAAACTTTAAGCAACCACCATCCATCGAGTCCAAAAGGCGAGCAAAATCGATGCAAACATGACCCAAACCAGCGTCGCGGCTGTCAGTGTACCCACCAAGCTCAAGCGGTAGCTAAAGTAAAAGACGGAGATCAGATACGCCGCATAAGGTATTAGAGAGTAGATACCGAACAGTGCGGTTTGGCGCAGTGCCTCCATATCTCGCTCGCTGCCCACAATAAAGTGCGCAATCAATGCGAAGGTCGGAAACAAAGGCACCAAACCTGCAATATAGAAGCTTTTTGATTTAGAGAGCATGGCAATGACGAGTACTGCCACCGCACCGAGTAACGATTTGAGAAAAAGACTGGTCATCAATATCTATCAAACCGTCTAAGCTAAACTCAAAAACAGCTCATCATCTGTCAGATATTTATGACGATGGCTTAGACTGCGTAAGTGCATAAACATAAAGTCAGGAAAACCTGGAGCAATGACGTTGTTTGGCTCCCAGAAGATGCCACCCACGAAAACGTAGCGGCCTTGCTTTTCATCATCATGCAAAGGGTTATTGATTGGTGTCGACAATTCAGCGCGGCATCCTTCAACTACACAGACGATTTGCCCTTTAAAAATGCCAATTACACGTTTAACAAGGTTCGCTTTTATTCCGCACTTCCATGCTTGGCGCGTTGCCCACTCATAACCGTGTTTGTTAATCGCTTTTTTCTGTAAATGCACAACCAAATTCATCGCTCATTCCCGAGTTGACCTTTGTTTGTACTATAACCAAATCGCCTTCTCGGTTTGCCGATTTTAATTTGTCGAAACCATAGAAGATAAAAATCAAGAAACGGGAGCTTTACAACAATTCGCCTTTTCCTTAACTAATTTTAGGATTTTTCTGACAATATAAAACAACTTCTGTTGCATAGAATGGCGTCATATTTATAAAAATAACGACAACAATAAGGTGACGTATGGCTTTTGATGACTATTGGAAGAAGGTTCGTGAAAAGCACTTAAAGAGTGCCAACTTAGAAGGGCTTATTGTTAAAAGAATACGAGCGAATACAGGCAGTAAGAGACTCCCATATCGAACGAAGTGTGGCGCACTGTGTGAAATCAAGTACAACGAAGTGTGCGACAGTCAAAAAGAGTGATGATTCTGCACCACCCTTTTCTCAGTATTTCAACTTTACCGCCGATAAACACCGTTCTTACCGGACTACGCGTCAATAAGGTAGTTATCGCCTTCGTTTTCTAGGCGATCGATCAGTACGCGACACTCATCGAGATCAAGCGGCTGCTCAAAACGACGCTTCAAATTCATCAAAAAGAAGATGTCTTCGCACATCGCTTTCTCTGGCTCATCGCTGATTTTCGCAACAGGTGAGCCGTTGCATGACACCATTTTAATAACGATAGACAAAGGTTTGTACGCAACACCTTGTGCGTTCACGTAATCACCCATATCGTTCGCAAGCGACGTACCAATGCCAAAACTCACTTGAACACGACCTTGGAAGTGCTCACAAATATCTAGCGCTTGATCGAAGTTCAAACCATCGGTAAACACCAAGGTTTTCGTCATTGGATCGATGCCAAGCGATTGATAATGCATAATCATCTTTTCGCCCCATGTGTAAGGGCAGCCACTATCATGACGCACTCCCACATAAGCATTACTGAGTTCTTCATCAAAGTCTTTTAAGAACGCATCAATACCAATGGTGTCCGTTAATGCAATGCCTAACGCGCCATTAAACATCTTTTGCCAACGCTGCAGTGCTACCTTTTGTGAATCACGAACATTCACGAGCGCTTGGTGCCCCATAAACCATTCGTGTGCCACTGTACCGATTGGCGTGAGATCGAGCTCTTTCGCCAAATGGTAGTTACTGGTTCCAGTTAGACTGTCAGGCAACTCTTCGCTCAGATACTGCAACATTGATCGCTGAGCTTGGAACGAGAAACGACGACGAGTCGACATATCAGCAAACTTAAAGTTGGTGATATTACGACGTTTCAGCTCTGCTTTAAGGAGACGAACCTTCTCTTCTAAAACCGATTGGAACTGCTCGACTGGGATCTCTGCCCAACGTGCACGGCTACGCACTTCGGACACAATACTCATGATGATGGTTTCGTAAAGAATGGTTTCTTTCCAAAGACCATTGATGGTAATGCGTAATTGGCTTGTGCCATCAGCCATGGTTTTCGTATTGAAAGAAACATCGCGTTGAGGGTTAAAACGAAACGCATGCAGTGAATTAACGAATTCAGGACTTAGATAAGGCGCAACACCTTTCATGTACTCAATTTCTTCTGCAGAGAAGGTAATATCTTGCAGTTTAAGTACTTCAGCTTTCACCTCTGGCAGCAATTCAGATAGGTCTTCTTCACTGCGCACGATGAATTTATAAGACACCATCGCATCGGGATAAAGCGCTGCAACAGCACTCATCATGTTCACTTTGTATACGTCAAAATCTAACGCACTTTGGATGATGCGAGACGAAAATAAATTGGTGGTCATTCGGAGCCCTTCTACACGCCCTTTTTCGTTTATACCCAAATTCCCTCAGCACGGTACAAACCGCATCTTATTGTTTTCCCGACAAAGTTGGGGGAAAGTTCTCAACAAGGCAAACTTGGGTATATAACTTGTTGTTACTAACTTAATTGCGTAAACAATAAACACCCACTTAGGGTTTGTCAACTTTTGTTACTAACCACTCATTTTTATAAGGTTTTTACGCACAAAATTCGGACAGTTATTGTGGATAACCTGAGCAGATAAGCACACCTTTGCTTAAAGAGGAACGCTAGACAACAATGAACACGTTTCTAACAATCGGTTACTTACCCATTGATTGACTACTTGTTATGCGCTAGATTACTTACAAATTATTCTCAGGACCAAATCATGATCGTAACCGTCGACATTATTCCATTCAGACTATCTGGCTGCGCCGATAAGGGGTTGGAAGTGTTGCTGATCAAGCGTTCGAACCCGGAACGTCCGTACCACGGTGTATGGGCCCTACCCGGCGGTTTTGTGTTTGATAAAGACATGACCCACGAAGGTGGACGCCCGGCAGACGAGAACTTTGAAGCAGCACGACGCCGTATCTGCCGCGAAAAAATCCATACCTACCCTCGTCACTTTAGTGAAGCCTTTGTCGATGGCGACCCAAAACGCGATCCTGAAGATTGGAGTCTGAACATCACTCACTACGCCTTGGTTGACCGTAACAACAAAGAGCAAATCGACAACGCTGGCGTTCCAGAATGTCATCTAAAGTGGTTCCCACTACAAGCAATCCTTGATGGCGAAGAGACCCTCGCTTTTGATCACCAAAAGATGATTGAAAAGGCATGGCAGAAGTTGCGCGCCTCTATCGAATACACCTCGGTCCTATTGTTCGCACTTGATAAAGAGTTTCTGGTTGCCGACATCATTGCCGCCTATCAAGAGTTCGGTATCGACATCAGTCGCATGACGATCAAACGACGCTTGATTGATTCAGGTGTACTCAAGCCAACCAACAAAGTCGCTTCCACTAACAAAGGTAAAGGCGGCAAACCAGCGATGGTCTACACCCTAGCAAGCGACGAAGTAACCTTTTTCCAAAACTGTTTGCGTGGCTAACGCAAGCATAAAGACAGACAAGGAGTCTGCCATGACAGTTCGAGTTAATTACCAAACCACAGCAGTGATCGACGTGGATCCTGAGAAAGGTTTCACCGAACTTTGCCCTGACGAACTGCCAGTCACTGGCGCATTAGAAATCGTTCCAGAACTACTAAAGAACCACGCGAAAGGTCGCTTAAAGCTCGTCAGCCGTGATTTGCATCCACCAAAAGCGGCGTGGGACGCAGAAACGCCAGCGAATATGCTTGAACCAGTAGGCTTACCTAACGTGGATATTAAGTGGAACCGCCATTGTGTGCTTGGCACTACGGGCGTTGAACTGTTGGACGGCCTACCTCCTGTTCTGGAGTACGATTTCCAAGTGAACAAAGGCATGGACCCAGACGCACATCCTTACGGTATCTTTTTCCACGACGTGGCTGATACCAAAACCACAGGTGCGAATGAGTTCCTCAAGTTCAACAACATCGATACAGTTGTTGTCGGCGGCTTAGCGCTCGATTTTTGTGTAAAAAAATCCGTCACTCAAGCACTCGACTTAGGCTTCAAAGTAATTGTGAACCTAGCTTCTAGCCGTGCGGTCTTGCCAGATACCGTCGATGCGGTAATTGCAGAGATGAAAGAGAAAGGTGCGATATTTGTCGACAAGGCGGATGACATCATCGTTGAGAACTTCGCGTAATATATGTCGATTTAAATCTAAGCCCATCAGCTTTTGCTTAAAAAGAAAACGGTCCAGCTTATCTGGACCGTTTTTTGTTTGTGGCGTCTAAGAAGGGGATTACTTAATCACACCACACACAATGCGAGCACCGCCGCCGCCAAGTTTCGCCGGATGGTCAGAGTGGTTATCACTACCAGCATGAACCATCAAAGCACGACCTTTTACGTCATCAAGTTTCACTCGTGGTGCCAATACTGGCTGATCCGCCATTCCATGAGCATTCACGTAAAGCGCCGGTAAATCGCCAAGATGATTGTCGTCCGTCCAAGGGAAGCCATGCTTGCCTGTTTTTTCTGGGTCATAATGCCCTCCAGCAGCACCGCCAAGAATGGTTTTACCTTCTTTGGTAATGCTGTCACACGAGCCGTTAGCGTGTAAATGGAAGCCATGCGTACCAGCGGGTAAACCCTGTAGTTTCGGTGTAAAAACGGTGCCGTAATCACTGTCGCTGATCATCACGGTACCAGTTGATTGCCCAGAGCCAAGGTCAATCATTTCTACGCTTACTGTCTCGGCAAAAGTTGGGGAAGAGAGAAGCGTTAGTGCAGCAAGCCATGTTGTTTTATTCATACTGTGGGTCCTATTTATTGTTATTTATCAGTGTTGAAGCGATTTCAACACATTGGATTGACCATAGATCTCGGCAAATTCTTTCAAATTTAGCCCAGCTTTATTGCGCAGCTCTGGTGAACAATCCGCTTGATACAGGTCTTTAGCTATGCCTATTTCACGTTTGATGAGTGCCCCCATTAATGCAGTGTTACCACGCTTATCTTGTAGGCAGGCGTTGGCTCCGGAGTCGAGCAGCAAGCGAACGGTTTCTCTATGTCCTTGATATGCGGCCACCATCAATGCGGTATAACTTTGGTTATTGCGTTGGTCGATCGGGAAGCCTTGAGAAACAAATGTATCGACCACTTCGTTATTACCAATTCGCGCAGCATCGAAGAACAGTTCAACCAGAGATTGGTATTCCTCTTCCAGCTTGTCTTCGGCGGCCAATAAGCTCAGCGAAAAGCTCAAAGAGAACAGAACGGCACTGAGCAAAAACACGGTTTTCATTTACTCACCCTCATTAACAAAATTGGAGAATGACCCACGGGAGCCCTGATTTTCGGGCAGAAAAGAGCAGATAAATCTCCCGCAGGTCAAAACTTATTGCTTACATCATCGCTTTGTTTTTCACTTGCTTGAGATTGGTATCTGTCGCCTCAGCCAGACGCGTACCGTACTCTTTGTCTGCGCGGTAGAAATAGCTCACCATGGTTTCCTTAACGTCTTTATCCATCACCTTGTTCAGGTCACCCGCTAAGTTGGCAATCAAATCACTCTGGTCTTGCTCGTTCATGCTGCGGAACAACACACCCGCTTGGTAGAAGTTACGAGGATTGCTGATCGCTTTTTGTTGAACAGTACCAACCAACTTGGTTTCAACCGCTTTAAATTGCGTGTCTTCTGCCAGTGCCAGTTTACGGCTTGGTTCGTAGTTCACATCACCATTGCCTTGCTTCGCGTTGTTGCTCAATCCATCTTGGTTATGGTTGTTCACTGATGCTAGAGGACGGTTTACTGGCAGCTGGAACAAGTTCACACCCACGCGGTACAGCTGTGTATCTGCATAAGCGAACAAACGGCCTTGTAGCAAACGGTCTTCCGATGGCTCGATACCAGGAATCAAATTCGAAGGCGCAAATGCCGACTGTTCAGTGTCTAAAAAGAAATTTTCTGGTAGGCGGTTCAACGTCATAGTGCCGACTTTTTGATCCGGTACATTCAGCCATACTTTGGTCGCATCCAACCCGTTGTAATCCAGTTTGCTCAGAGCTTCTGGTGACAGCACCTTCACGTAGAGATCCCACTTAGGGTAGTTACCACGCCCAATTTCTTTATACAGATCATTGGTTAAATGATTGAAATCTTTACCCTGCATTGCGGTTACTTCATCAGGACGCAGGCTTTCGATACCTTGTTGGCTCTTCCATTGGAACTTCACATAGTTCACATCGCCTTGCTTATTAATCCACTTATAAGCGTGCACACCAAAGCCGTCCATCGTGCGATAGCTTGCTGGCGTACCTAGGTTGCTATAAACCCAAGTCAGCATGTTGGTCGCACTCGGCTCATGACTGAAGAAATCAAAGAATCGGTTTGGGTCCTGAACGTTGGTAACAGGAGACGGTTTTAGAGAGTGCACCATATCCGGAAACTTAATTGAATCGCGGATGAAGAACACAGGCAGGTTGTTCCCTACCAGATCCCAGTTACCCTGTTCAGTATAAAATTTAGTGGCGAAACCACGAGGATCGCGAAGTGTCTCAGGTGATCCTTTTGAGTGAATAACGGTCGAAAAACGAACAAAAACAGGGGTTACCTTTCCTTTGTTAGTAAAAGGAGCGGAAACCGTTAAGTCACTAAAATCACCCGATGCAACAAACTCACCATGAGCACCCGTACCACGAGCATGTACCACACGCTCAGGAATTCGCTCTCTGGCAAAACGCTGCAATTTTTGAATCAGGTGAACGTCTTGCAGTAATACGCTGCCGTTTTCACCTGCTGTGATTGAATTCTGGTTGTCACCGACTGGTGCACCGTTGTCTCTTGTCAGGGTTTGCGCCTGTAGAGATGTGCTGGCTAAGCCAACTGTAATTAATAAAAAGCTTTTTGACATCTGCATGGTTGCTCTCCAATGCGTGCTAACCATTTAACCAGTCGAGTGGTCAATGGATACTCAAAAGCTCTTTTCTGCCCACGAAGAATATATCTTCAATGATTACATTTGTTTAATGGGAAATAACGATAGATTTAATAGGGATAACCAATGAAATTTTTGAGGTTTTATCAGTTTGATTAATAAAACCTAGACTCGGGCTGAGAAACTAGACCGAAGAGTTAATACACTGACAGAAAAGCACAGCGATGAAAAGGACACCAGAATGCACCAACATGAAAAGTTAAATTACGTTGAGTTTGGCACGCGAGACATCAATGCGACTAAACAGTTTTTCGAGCAAGCCTTTGGATGGAGTTTCGTTGATTATGGTCCTGAGTACAGCGCCTTTTCAGGTCAAGGTTTGGACGGTGGCTTTTATGCAGCAGAGCAAGTCAGCCAAACAACAAATGGGGCAGCATTATTGGTGTTCTATAGCTCAGATATTCACGCAACTTTAGCCAAAGTCGAACAGTTCGGGGGGCAAATAATCCACCCTATCTTCGAATTCCCGGGAGGTTGTCGTTTCCATTTTACCGAACCAAGTGGCAATGAGTTCGCGGTCTGGTCTGAAAAGCATTAATTAATAACAAGTAAAACAGTAATTAATGACAGGTAAAACAATAACGTACCACCGCATTCGATAATTGACTCGAAGAGTTACAAATCCATCCGCCCCGCCTTTTCATTTGTTGATAACGCGGGGCTTTTTGATTGCTCAAATCTTATACAGTTATTTTTGTTCTTTAAATCAAAAATAAAGGTAAAACATGGAAGTTTTGAAGCGTTGGTTCATCGCCCTTTCTTTAGGGCTAGTGTTATCGGCATGCGGAGGTGGTGATGGCTCCTCTGTAGACAGCAGCTCCGCATATGTTCCTGCGGAAAAAATACAAGACAATATTTTTTCCAATATCACTGGCGTTAGTTATCCCTACGACATCTACTTGCCAGAAAACTATGAAGAGCGCACGACATCTACTTGCCAGAAAACTATGAAGAGCGCACGACATCTTTGCCCGTCATCTACGTTTCCGACGGTAATGGGACAGGTCAGGGGTTTGGTAACCTCATCGCCAATGCCGAACTCGATGTCATCCTAATCGCCATTCATGAAGGTCCTCCTGGACGCAGAAACATTGATTATTTGCCACCAGGCGTCGATGACTTCTACCTTTTCTTAACCCAAGAACTCATCCCAATTGTTGAAGCCGAATACGATATTGATCCAAATGAACGCACACTGGCTGGACATTCATTTGGAGGCGCAAAAACTGCCTATATCATGCTAACGGAAGACATCGGCGTCGAGTTCTTCAAAAATTTCATCATCTCTGACGGGTCATTTTGGCGCATTGATGACACCATCTATTCTTTGGAGGAGCAACGTTACGAGGCTTCACCATGGTTAGAAGCCACCGCTATATTGAGCTCAACAAACATCGGAAATCATCCATCGGTTGATGCTTTCTATAAACATATCCAATCGAAGGGCTACATGGGTTTTAATTTGCCACCGCTCATCGAGTACAAAAAATTAGATCACGGGAAGATGTGGTACCACACCTACAGAGACAGTCTGCCAATCTTGTTTCCAAAAGAAGAAATTTAAGACAATCAAAATAAGTCAGTGGTAGCCAGATTCGGAACTGACATTGCATTTCTGGTTGATCTCATCCTTGGTTTAATCCACTGTTAGCGCAACAATTAATCAATGGGGCGCTAGACCTCGACCAAGGATGTATCATGACTGCAGCCAGTTTTTTTCGCTTACTTTGTCTCGCTGCTATTTGGGGTGGCTCGTTTCTGTTTATGCGAGTCGCCGCTAATACGTTCGGACCGGCTTACTTAATCGAGTTTCGTGTTGCATTTGCGGCAATAGCATTGCTCTTGATAGCTTTCTATCTCAAAAAGAAACTTGCCTTCACAAAACACATTAAGCACTTTTTCATTATTGGCTTGTTTAATAGCGCCGTGCCCTTTCTGCTTTTTGCTTATGCTGCTCAAACGCTGAATGCGTCGACCTTAGCCATTCTCAACTCAACCGCACCGATATGGGGCGCGTTAATTGGTTTTGTTTGGTATCGCAGTCCTTTAACGGCAAAAGCCATTCTAGGTATGATGATTGGTATTGGTGGTGTGGCTGTACTTGTCGGCTTGGATTCTTCAACCATCGGCAGAGAGGCTATCTTCCCCATCGGGGCAAGCCTAATGGCTTCTTTCAGCTATGGGATTGCAACCAACTACACTAAAAATGCTCCGCAAGTTCCAGCTTTCGACAATGCACACGGCAGTATGTGGGCAGCGGTTATTTGGGTTCTACCGTTATTACCTTTCCTACCAATGCGCGCTGAACCAAGCAGTTTTGAATGGAGCTCCGTCATCGCTCTTGGCGTTGTGTGTACCGGTTTCGCTTATTTACTCTACTTCCGCTTAGTTTCGGATATTGGTCCTGCTTCTGCCTTGACCGTCACTTTCCTTGTTCCCGTTTTCGGCATTTTATGGGGTTACTTGATTCTGGGTGAACCTGTCGGTTTTAACACCATCATAGGGACAATTTCGGTGCTAGGCGGAACCATGTTGGTGACAGGTTTCTCTCCTGCTGCAATGCTGGCAAAGCGAAAACAAAGAGTGGCATAACGACCGTTGTAGTATGCAGTCACCTTATTTATGCCCAAGTAACATCAAACCATTTGAGACCGCGGGACTAGCGGTCTCAGTGTATGAGATAGACAAAGCACTCAGTTATACGCTCTTGCTAGCAAGCCACTCCCTTGATATTGGTAAAACTTACAATCGTTAGTGATAAATGCAGATTCTCCGGCTTTAAGGGTCAGACTTGCCTCTGATGTCATGACCTCAACTTCGCCTTCAACACAAAAAACAATCTCTGCACCACGCACAAACTGTTGTTTGCATTCGCCATCGGAAGAGAGAATATCAAATCCAAAATCATCTACCGGAATTGGATAGCTCAATTTGCCCTCTTTATGAATTGGCGGCAGCTTAATCAGTTCCGGTTGCGTGGTGTGAAATGCCGTATTTGCGATAAGCTCATCCACATCAATGTACTTGGGCGTTAACCCAGCTCTAAGCACGTTGTCAGAATTCGCCATGATTTCCAACGCTGTACCTTGCACATACGCATGAGGCGTTTCGGCATGGAGAAACATCGCTTCACCAGGTGCAAGTTCTATCGTGTTCAACATCAGCGGAGACAGCAATCCAATGTCTTTCGGGTAATGCTTTTGAAACTCAGCCACATAACTGAGCACTTCTCTTTCCAATGCCGTCTTTGGACCACGCTCTAATGCTGCGTCCAGTTCTGCCAAGGCTTGAATTTTATGAGCTTCGCTCAAGGTCATGATCGCCGTGAAGAAGCCTTTCAACCCGTCTTGATTTGGGTGCTCGGCTAACGCGGCTACCTCGCCGTCTAAACTGCGAATACCAAATTGGCGGAACAGCGTCAGTATCTGTTCTATCGGACGAAAGCCATTCATCGCCTTGTAGAAAGTCAGTGCGTAGACCAACTCTGGCTTGTGATTAGCGTCTTTGTAGTTGCGATTAGGAGCATCAAGTGGAATACCTTGTTCATTCTCTCGTGCAAAACCAAGCTCAGCTTTTCGCTTGTTAGGATGAACTTGAATCGAGAGCGGAGAATCCGCCGCAAGCACTTTGAATAGGTACGGAAGTTCACCGAAACGCATCATGGTGTAATCACCAAACATGCTTGCTTTGTCTCTCGCAATCACATCAGATAATAACTCACCAGTTGCTGCGAGGCGCGAGCAACCATTAGGGTGCGCTCCCATCCAAATTTCAGCTTGAGGTTGATGTTTCGCATTGTCGATGCCAAATAGTTTAGAAATCGACTCTTTACTTCCCCAAGCGTAGTTTTGAATCACGTTATCTAACTTGAACAGTGACATCTCACTCTCTCCCGCGGTGTTTTAACACTGCAATTTGATCGCTTGAATCAAGGCTGAAACGCCCTGCTCGACTTTGCTTCTTGGGCAACCCAGATTGAGTCTGAGATAGCCTTTCCCAGAATCGCCATAAACATCTCCAGACATGATGGCAATATTGAATTGCTCAATTAACGCCTGATTAAGCAGCGTCATATCTAGATTCAAAACAGATAAGTCAATCCATGCTAAATAGGTCGCGTCTGGGACAAGGTAACTCACTTCAGGAAAGGCGCTTTCCAGTGCTTCTTTCACGTATTGATGGTTAGCCAATACATACTCGTTGAGCGCCTTTAACCAAGGTTCTCCGTGACGATAAGCCGCCATCGTACCAAGCACGCCCATAATAGAAGGCGATGAAAGACCATCCACCTCTTTGAGTTTATGCAGATAACGTTCACGAGTTGGTGAATCCGCGATCAACGCATACGCGCCATTCAAGGCTGGAATATTGAATGATTTAGACGCCGATGTGACGACAGCCCAATCTTGTGAACAACCAAACCCCACGTAAGGGACGTGACGCTTAAAGCACACATCCATGTGGATCTCATCAGAAATAACTTTGACTTGGTATTGGTTACAAAGCTCCGCCATCTTTTCCAATTCGCTTTGGCGCCACACTCGCCCTGTTGGGTTGTGAGGGCTGCACAACAACAGCACTGTGTTATTCTTGTCAGCGAGTTTGGTTTCCAGATCTTGCCAGTCAATTTCAAATCGACCCTTCTGTTTGATGAGCGGACTGCGAACGCACGTACGGTCTTGTCCTTCAATCATTTTGTCGAACGCATCATAAGCTGGCGTATGGAACACCACGCCCTGCCCCGGCTGACTCCATTGCTCAATCAACTTTGACACAATGTAGATAACCGAAGGTCCGTACACCACTTGCTGAGTGTCGATTTCGCAGTCAAAGCGAGTCTGATACCAGTAGCGAATCGCGGACTTGAAATCCTCATGGTTCCAGCGGCTATAACCTAATACCGGATGCTCTAAACGTTGTTTAAGCACATTCATTACAGGCTCTGGCGCAGCAAAATCCATATCTGAAATGGTAAACGGGAGTAGACCCGCTTTACCAAATCTATCCTGAACGTAGTCCCACTGCGTGCAGTAAGTACCAGTGCGATCAATCGGTGTATCAAAGTCGAAATTGTGAGTCATACGAATATTCCAATGTTAAGGTCCCTCGTCACAATCTCATTGGGGGGGAGGATGGAGATTGTGCCGAGGGGGAGCATCTATCAAGGCAGTGACTAGCTTGCAGACATGATGGCTTGCATTTCGTTCTTCACTAGGTGAACTTGCGTACCAATCACGACTTGCAGGTTGTGCTCATCAAGCTTCACTACACCCAGCGCACCGTTGGCTTTCAACTTTGCGTCGTCGACCAAACTCATATCGTTAACAGACAAGCGAAGACGAGTGATGCAGTTATCCAAAGCCGTGATGTTCTCTTTGCCACCAAGGGCTGCCAATACTGCGGCACCTTTGCCAGATTCGTTGATGAATGCCGCTTCAAGCTCTTTGTCCACTTCCGCCGTATCGACTTCACGACCTGGTGTTTTTAGGTTGAACTTAGTGATCGCAAACTTAAATACTGAGTAATAAACCACGAACCAAACACCCGCCACCAGCGGTACTAAGTACCATTTCGTCGCCGTGCCTTGCAGGATACCGAACACCAAGAAGTCAATCAGGTTGCCGTCTGTGTTACCGATGGTGACATCAAGCAAGCCCATCACCATAAAGCCCAGACCAGTCAGAATCGCATGGACAAAGTAAAGCACTGGCGCAACGAATAGGAACAAGAATTCAAGCGGCTCGGTGATACCGCCTACCACACAAGCTACGACGCCAGAGATAAGCAGTGCTTTAATTTTTGAGCGGTTCTCAGGGCGAGCACAGTGGTACATCGCAAGAGCTGCACCCGGTAAACCGCCTAGGAAAGTTGGCATTTTACCTTGAGACAAGAATGCCGTGACTTCCGGCGTAAATGCCGTTGTGTCAGGACAAGACAATTCAGAGTAGAAGATGTTTAGTGCGCCAGACACGGTTTGACCACACACATCCATAGTACCGCCAGCTTCAGTGAATCGAATCAGCGCAACCAAGATATGGTGAAGACCGATTGGCAGCAATAAACGTTCGCCTGTACCAAACAGCATAGGACCGAAATCACCCGCACCTTCAATCACATGACCGATACCATTGATGCCTGCAGCAAAGTAAGGCCATACGAATGGGATAAATACACCGACAACGCCCAGTACCAATGCAGAAATGATTGGCACAAAACGAGCGCCACCAAAGAACGCTAGCGCATCTGGCATTTTGAAGGTGTAAAAGCGCTGGTGAAGTTTCGCAACAATCACACCAACGATTACCGCGCCAAGGATACCAGTATCAATCGATTCAATGCCGATGATGCTTTTCACACCGTAAGCGGCACGTTCCGCTTCACTGTCTAGTACACCAGCGACGGTTAGGAAGAAGTTGATCGCAAGGTTGAACGCAGCATAGCCAACGAAACCCGCGAAACCTGCCACGCCTTTTTCTTCACGCGCTAACCCTAGTGGGATAGCAACGGCGAACATCACAGGCAAGTAGATGAATGCGACAAGACCGATTTTAGTCATCCACATAAACAGGTATTGCAAAGGGGTGTTGTCTAAAAATGGGATAGCTTCTTTGATAGCGGCGCTAGAAAACGAGCTGCCGACACCAAGAAGAATACCTGAGAATGCCAGCAGCGCGACTGGCAACATGAAGGTCTTGCCGAGGCTTTGCAAGAACTCCCACATGGTCGATTTATTGCTTTTAGACATAGTTTGTCTCCGGAATTTGAGAACTTGTAGGGCTCATACACATCACATTATGTGCGCATGAAGTGTTGTTTTTATGTGCTCAATATACGCCGCTAAAATTCTTGATAAAACGTTTTACCAAAAGTTCTGTGATCGAGTTAAACATCTTTTTCCATAAACTGTGTAGGGCTTTTAAATTCAATCTAATAGGGTTACAGTTTGTTGATAAAACGTTTTTCTAATCCATAAGTGAATCTATGTCGTCAAAAAAAGTGACCATTACAGAAGTCGCTAAACATGCTGGCGTGTCAGTTACCACCGTCTCTATGGTGTTGGGGAATAAAGGGCGGATCTCTCCTGACACAATAGAAAAGGTCAACGCTGCGGTAGAAGAGCTCGGCTATATTCGTAACCGTGCCGCTGCCAACTTACGCTCCAATTCCAGTGAAATCATTGGACTGATCCTCAAAGACATCAGCGATCCCTATTACGCGGAAGTCGCGGCAGGATTGAGCGAAGAAATCGAGCAACAAGGTTATATGCTGTTTCTGGCTCAAAGTGGGGATAGTCAAGAAAAGTTTGAGAAGTGCGTATTAACCATGGCACGCCAAGGTGTCGGTGGTATCGCATTTTGCCCGATTGGTGAAAGCCAGCAGTTCAACGTCGAAAACCTTAAGCAACACAATCTGCCAATGGTGTGCATTTCACGCGCTTCGGTGGATAAGCAAATCGACTATGTAGGACCAGACAATATGTACGCCGCCAAGTTGGCGACGGAGCATCTGGTTAAGCAAGGGCATCGCAGAATTGCTTATGTCGGCGGCGCGAGCAGTTCTTTGTGTCGTGCTGAGCGCATTGGTGGGTATTGTTCAACTCTGATGCAGTTTGGTTTGCCTTTCAAACCTGAGTGGGTGGTCGAGTGTGAGAAAAGCCAAGCGTCTGCCGCTCAAACTGTGCAGCAGTTGTTGTTGGAACATCCTCAGATTACTGCGGTTCTTTGTCACCATTCTTCGACGGCACTAGGCGCAGTTTATGGGATACATCGAGCGGGACGATCCATCGGTAAAGATCAGTTTATCGGCGAGCAAGTATCGGTGATTGGTTTTGATGACGTTGAAGAAGCGGAGCTAATTGAGCCACCGCTCACCTTCGTAAATTCCAATGCACGAGAGATGGGAAGACAAGCGGCAAAGCGATTGATCAATCAACTCAAGCAAGAAGACAGCGAGCCTTACAGCTTGATCCTACCTCCCAAACTCATTGTTCGTGAGTCGGCTTAACCCAACACCACTTCTACACCTTGCTTTCTCAACTGTTCGAGGTCGCTTTTCGGAGCGGCTTCGTCAGTTAACAGCACCGAGATTTCACTCGTTTTACCAATCGAAGATGGGTAGATTTGCCCAAACTTGCTTGAGTCCGTCAGTACGATGTTACGGCGCTTTTTCGCAATGATGGTTTCAGCGATTTCTGCACGCATCATGTCTCGGCTAGTAAAGCCCGTGTCTTGATGGAAACCGTCAATACCCAAAAAAGCCGTGCTGAAGTGGATGTTCTCGATACATAGCTTGGTTAACGGTCCAACCAAGCTCTCGCCTTGATGCTGATACACACCACCGAGCAAGATGATGTTAGCTGAGGTGTTACGGATGAGGTGGGCGATGTACGCCGATGGGGTAATGATGGTCACGTCACCACGTTCAGCCAGCGTGCGGGCTAATAACGCATTAGCACTGCCGCCTTCGATTAATACGGTTTCGTTTGGTGATACCAAATCTGCCGCTTTGTTGGCTAACGCTTGTTTGATGTCGAAGCGCACTTCGAGTCGCGTATCAATATCGTCACTTTGTAGCGCCGTCGCAGCGCCGTGTACACGCTTTAAGTAGCCTTGTTGCTCAAGGAAGTTCAAATCCTGCCTGATAGTCACGCCCGAAACGCCAATGATGTCAGAAAGCTCCGTCACTTGAACGCGTTTTCGGTCATTAACCAATTGCAGGATTTCATTTTGTCTTGAGTTCACAGGCTCGCTCCTTTTTGATGAGCTTGCAGTATACGCCCGAACACTTTCATATGAAAGCAGCCTGTGAACGATGGAAGTAAGCTAAGCTGCGTTACACCGTAAGCTCAAGACGGTTGCCATCCGGATCTAAGATGCAGCTTTCATAATAACCATCACCTGTTTGTCTCGGACCGTCGATCCATTGGTAGCCATCATCCACTAAGGTTTTGGTCAATTGATCCACTGCCTGCTCTGATCCTAGAGAAAAGGCAAAGTGTGCCAGCCCTGTTACCTGCATCGCATGAGACTTTTCACAAGCGGTGACACCTTCCATCGACATTAACTCCAGTCGTGCACCACTTTCAAACGAAAGAAAGTAAGATGAAAACTGCTTGGTTGGATTGTGGTATTTATCGTTAGACACCGCGTTAAAGTATTTCTCATAGAAGGCTTTAAGCTCTTCCAAACGTTCAGTCCAAATCGCGATATGTTCTATTTTCATTGGGATTCCCCCTAGCTCTTAACTGCGCTCAATCTAACGAGGAAACGCAGCACAAAAAAGAGAGCAAATCACTTCTGAGTTGTTCCTGTTTTATGGTTGGAGTTGTGTTTGAATGAAAGTGATGCCCATAATGGCGCAAAGTTTTTCAGGACAGAATGATGGAAGAAATTTACTTCGCAGGCGGCTGCCTTTGGGGCGTTCAAGAATTTATGCGTCACCTTCCGGGCGTAATCAGCACCGAGGCAGGACGAGCAAATGGCACGACGGACAACACTCAAACCGAATACGATGGCTACGCGGAATGCGTGAAAACCCAGTTCGACCCTGCACAAGTGTCGGTTGAAACTTTAATGGGGTATCTGTTTGAGATCATCGACCCGCACAGTGTTAACAAGCAAGGTGAGGACGTAGGTGAGAAGTACCGTACTGGTGTCTATAGCCAAAACGAACAACACCTAGCCATCGCTAAAGCATTTATCGCAGCAAGACCAGATGCCGATAAAATCGCCGTAGAAGTACTACCACTCACAAACTACGTGCCAAGTGATGATGAGCACCAAGACAGACTCACACGCTTTCCAAACGACTACTGCCATATCCCGTTAGATTTGCTGCATAAGTACAAGCAAAACTAATGGTATCCACTGAGCACTTCCCAATTTTCCAATAAAAAAGCCCAGCATGTCGACTGGGCAAAATTGCTGCTTAAAAAACATGACGTGCCTTAATCAAGGCAAATAGGACAGATAAAAGCAGTATGCTTGGATATTTATCGTCTATCGCAATACTAGAAGTTGTAGATCACTGCGATTTCGGCACGAGTAATGTTGTCGCTTTGAGGACCGACAACATCACGCGTATAGTCACTATCCAACGCATAGTACAGGTTCAACTCCGTTTTTAGGTTGCCCGTAATGTAGTTGTGGAACTGCAGATAAAATTGAGTGTAAGCGTATTTTTCATCAGAGTTTTCACCGAACAAAATATCCTGATTTAAGGTATAAATCGCATCGTCTGTATCGGCGCGCCACGTTGACATAAAGCCAGTGATAATGCTCTGTTTTGGCATGTACTCAATAACTGAATAACCGCCAACCTGCATCGCGTTACCGTAAGCCCCGTCATGAGCAAAACCTAGAGGATCCCCCGTCCATAGTGGGTTGAACGTGTTCACTTTATCGCTATCCTTGCTTGTTCCCGATGCATAATGAAGGTTTAAACCTGCACGTACATTCCAATCTGCACTCCAGTTGTAGTTCAGATCTGCATAAGCCATATACGCTGAAATATCTTTGCCAGCATGGTCACCAAACTGATAAACACCATCAACCATGTACCCGAAGCCTTCACGAACAAAATCATGTGCGTGCAAGCCCAGCACTTGAATATCTACATCCCCATCCGGAGCATTAACGAATGAACTGTTGGTCACGTCATTGCTCATGAAATAAGCCTGCATTGCGCCATAGTCCGTGCGCCAATTCGCAAAGATACCTGTGGAGGTTTTTCCGTTGGTTTTGTCATCCCAGTTCCCACTCCAACTGCCATCTTTGCGCAATGGGAAGACTTCTTCACCGTAATAAACATCAAAGTTGATGCCATTCACTCTGTATTTGGCACTCGCCGCATTCCAACTCGATTGCACGGGTGTTGGTTCTCGGTTCATCATTTGCCATTCATTGAGGTAGATCTCTTGGCGTCCTAAACGTGTGCTCAAATACTGTTCACCATCATCGAGCAGCTTGAACTCTGTGAATAGTTGGTGGAAGTCAGTACCAGCATCATCTACCGGACCAGGGTTATCTAAGTTGGTGTAGTTGGTGCGGATTTCACCGTAGATTCGAGCCCAATCTTGGTATGTCACATCAGTAGCAAACTGCATTCGGCTACGGAACTCATTTTTCTTACGTACATCAGAGTCATACATATGATTCCAACGATTATCAAAAGCCGCTTTAATGTTACCGCTAAATGAAACTTTCCACTCTCCATCATCAGTAATATCAAGGCGTTTTAACTTCTCTGAAAAGCTCTTTTCGCTCTCCGCAAGATTGTCTACGTAGCTCCAATCTTCATTTGCACGATCACCCCAAAACACGATTGGGTTTCTTTCAGACCATGTAGGGGCTTCGGTTGCGTGTAGCGCACCAGAAATACTCACTGCAAGCAAGGTTAGGGACACTTTTGTTATATTTTTCATAATTATATTTCCATATTTTGGGTACAGAAATCCCTACCCGTGGTGCTCGCACCACAGGAGGGTTCACTTGTTATTGGTTTTTTATTTGTAGGGGGGAATGATTAAGAGTCGACGCCCAGCGCTTCTTTAATACCTGACGCAATGGTAATAACGTTCGCACCGTAGATGACCTGAATTCCTTTTGGCATTCTCACCACGCCAATTGCATTCAGTTGTTTTTTCCAGACATCATCTGCTGCCGCTAACGTTTCATCATGTAGGGAAACCCTTAAGCGTGTGGCGCAGTTTGAAACGTTATCGATGTTCTCAGCACCACCCAGCGCTTTAATAATTTCGACTGGAAGACCTGCAGAGTTCTGCTCTTTTTTCTTCTTGAAGTCTGCTTTTGAGTAAAGAGCGATATCTGCATCATCGTCCTCTTCACGACCTGGTGTTTTAGAGTTGAACTTCAGAATCACGTACTTAAATGTGTAGAAGTAAACAACGAAGTACAGTGGGATAATCCATAGCAACGCCCAAGCATGTACCTTCTCTGGCTGCAGTAGATTTGGCACCATAAACAACAGTTGGTTACCATGAATAGAGACGCCAAACATCTCAGTAATGACATAAGCCAAACCATTTAATGGCACGTGCACAGCAAAGAACAAGAATGGTTGAACAAACAAGAAAGTGTATTCAAGTGGCTCTGTGATCCCGATAACTGCTGCAGTAAATACGGCAGGGATCATAATCGCAGCGACTTTCTTTTTGTTTTGTGGTTTCGCGGTGACATACATCGCATAAGCCGCACCTGTAAGACCACCAATCTGAATTGGAATACGACCACTAGTAAAGTTATGTGTGATGTAACCAGTTGCCTCAGGGGAGCTCATTTGACCATTCATGATATTACGTACACCTTCGTACACAACGCCATCAATTTCCATTACCCCACCCACACGAGTGTATTCAATTGGGAAGGCGATGAGATGGTGGAGACCAAATGGTAGTAACCCCTTATCAAACACGCCGAATAGGAAAGAGCCAAAGATACCCGAGCTAGTAATAAGCGTCGTGATAGATTGCAGCCCACCAGCGATCGGTGGCCAAGCATGATAAGCGACAAAGCTGATCGGCATAATCGCAAGATAAGCAAAGATTACGACAGCACGTGGACCAGAGAAGAAGCTCAGCATTGCTGGCATTTCAAATTTGTAGAAACGGTTGTGCAGTGCCGCTGTGATACAGCCCACAATGATCCCGCTAAAGATCCCCATGTTATATGAGAATACGCCTAGGTTTTCACCCCATAGTGAATTGAAATTTTGTGCGGCAACTTTGTCGTAACCCATGTTGTTAACAAGGTAATCAACACTGGTCGTTTCCGGTGTCCAGCCGTTAAAAGCGGCAATGGAACCAATCGCGACGTTGAAACACATAAACATGGTAAAGCCTGTAAATGCTGCCCAACCTTTTTCAGATTTTGACAAGGCAAAGGCTAAACCAATCGCAAAGAATGGTGGTAGGTTTCGCATTACCATCAAACCAAGATCGAGCATCAGTTTGAAGAACGCAAAAATGACAGAGTCTTGAGCTGACATTTGGTTTACAACGCCAGCGCCTATCCCTATAAAAATACCTGCAATGACCAGTACAATGATGGAAACCATCATACCGCCGGCAAGTGCTTGAACCTTATCTCTCATAATTTACTCCTGAAGTGATATGAGAACTTTCACGTATATCGTTATTGCTTTTATTAGTGACTCTAGGTTGAGCTGTTCATTTGGCTCGTGCACAAAGGTCACTTCTTCAGGGAAAGTTGGTCCAAAAGCTACTCCATGCTCCAATGCACGCGCGTACGAAGCCGCGCCTTTACTAAAGCAATTTGCATCCGTTCCAGTAACATCGGAATAAGCTTTCCCCATCGCTTGGATAAGGGCACTTTCGGGAGAGAGGTAGGATAGAGGTAAGTACTGATGTTCGACAAAGTTCACACCAGCTTGTTGGGATAAAGCCAGTAATTGGGAACGAACTCTCTCGATACTCAGTCCTTTAGGAAACCGAAAATCAAAATCCAAATTGTAGCCATGCGAATCCATGTTGATGGCAGAAACACAACACGTTGTGTATCCCATCTCATCATCGTTATGGTATAGACCTAACTTATGCCCGACGTAGTCATTTGCAAAGTGGGAATCAAGCAAGTGGACCAAGCTGGCTGAGTTTGGATCTAATCCTTCCACATGACGCATAATGTTGACGAACTTGTCCATGCAGTTATCAACTTTATGCGGGTTGCGGGATTTCTCCCACGGCGTTGAAATCTCAACGCGATAATGTGACTGACAGTCAATCACATCAGCAAAAGCAGCAAACTGATGCGCTACTTTTTCAGCACTAGAGCCTGCCAATTCAAGCACCAAAAAGTGACAAGTGGATGTTCTATCTCGTTCACTCTCGATTCGTCTAATTTGGCATGCGCTATCACTGCTTCTGGCAGAAAATTGCTTCTCCAATGACGCATACAAAATACCCTTTTCACCGTTGACGATTGGGAAGTCGCCATCTGGAGAAAAGCCATATTCTGGCTGCGGATTGTGTTGAAAGTAATGCTCTACACATTCCCAAGTTGTCTCTTCTGCACCACCAATAATGACTCTTATTTTCTTATTGAGAGGGGCAGTAAGTTGTTTAAACAACTTGAGGATGTACAAGCTAGCAATCAGTGGACCTTTGTTGTCTGTTACGCCTCGTCCAAAAACCATGTTATCAATTTTAGTCATGCGGTATGGCGGCGTTCGCCATAGCGTCTCATCCCCTGCTGGCACCACATCAACATGGTGCAGCAGAGCGATTTCTTGATCACCTTGCCCAAAGCTTATATCCAAAGCATAACCTCGGTGATCACGCACTTCTAAACCTTCTCTTTCAGCAAATTTGATTAAGTAATCAAACGCTTGTCTAATTTGATAACCAAACGGAGCATTCTCTGTTTGTGTCGTCAAATCACGTACTGATGGAATAGCAACTAGCTCAGATAAATCGTTAAGTAACTCATCAATATGCTGTTCAAGATACTCGATTGCTTCTGTCGAAAACTTGCTTTCCATCATGTTTAATCCCTTAAATCCCTAGCCAAGAAGAGGTTATTAATAAACTTGTTATCAGGCTCTCAATTTACCGATAACCAACGAACGCCTTGTGTATTTGAAAACGCCATATAGTGCGCACGGCATTGAGAAAATATGCCATTCTCAACCACACCTGAAAGGGAGTTCAGTCGCTGTTCTAATTCGGTTGGCTCACTCATATCTAGACCAGAAACATCCAAAATGATATTGCCATTATCAGTAACGCAATCAGGGCGTTGCAAAGGACGACCACCAAGGGATTTTAAGGCGAGAATAACTGGCATTTTCGCCGCTGGGAGGACTTCAATTGGCAGAGGGAATTTCCCCAGCGTCTCCACTAAACGTCCTTCATCTGAGATGGTGATAAAGCACTTAGTCATAGAGGCAATGACTTTTTCACGCCCTAAAGCCGCGCCCCCACCTTTGATTGTGATGCCGTTTGTTAACCCTTCATCAATGCCATCAACGTAATAATCCACGTACAAGCAGTCTGCGAGAGGGATTTCTTTCAAACCTGAACTCTGGATGGCTTTAGAAGAGCGTTCTGAACTTGATACACAGTGAGCAAACGCCACGCCACTAGCTGCCAATAATTGGACAAATACTTCTGCTGTTGCACCTGTACCAATTCCAATAACCGTATCTGGAGTGACATTTTGTAGAATGTGGTCCAAGGCTGCTTTCGCAGCCTTGACTCTTACACATTCATCCACCGTATTTGTGATGAAAGTTTCCATTACGCGTTCTCCATCATACGCTTGGCAGTATCCACAACGTTTGCCACAGTAAAGCCGTACATTTCAAAGAGCTGATCAGCTGGTGCAGACTCACCAAAGCTCGTCATACCGATGATCTCTCCTTGTAAGCCAGCGTACTTAAACCAGTAATCTCGAATACCAGCTTCAATCGCGATACGCTTGGTCACATTGGTTGGGAGAACGTGTTGTTGGTATTGTGCACTCTGCGCGTCAAACACGTCGGTTGCAGGCATCGAAACCACACGACAGCGAACATTGTTCAACTGCGCCTTTGCGTCCATAGCAAGAGCAACTTCAGAACCCGTGGCAATGAGAATAAGCTCAGGTTCACCGTCACAGTCGGACAAGATGTAACCACCTTTCGCGATGTTTTCTAATGTCTCCTCATCACGCTCAAATTGAACAAGATTCTGGCGCGAGAAAATCAGTGAAGTTGGACCATCCGTTCTCTCGACAGCGGCTTTCCAAGCGACTGCGGTCTCGACTTGGTCACAAGGACGCCATGTGCTCATGTTTGGCGTTAAACGCAGTGATGCGATTTGTTCCACAGGTTGATGCGTTGGACCATCTTCACCCAAACCAATTGAATCATGCGTGTAGACAAAGATGCTGCGTTGCTTCATCAATGCGGCCATACGCAATGCATTACGTGCGTATTCCATAAATATTAAGAATGTGCCGCCATAAGGAATAAAACCGCCGTGGAGAGCAATGCCATTCATCATGGCTGACATGGCAAACTCACGAACTCCGTAACTAAGGTAGTTACCTGAAGCATCCTGAGCGGTAATCGCTTTTGAACCAGACCAATTCGTTAGGTTTGATGGAGTTAGATCTGCCGAGCCACCTAGGAATTCAGGTAAGTGCGCGCCGAAGGCCTCAATCGCGTTTTGCGATGCTTTGCGAGTCGCGATAGTCGCAGGGTTGGCTTGCAAAGTTTTAATCACATCTTCACTGATTTGAGTCCAGTTTTCTGGTAGGTCGCCCTTTACTCGACGATTAAACTCTGCTGCCAGATCTGGGTATGCCGATTCATATTCCACAAAGCGATTCGCCCATTGTGCTTCCGCATCTTTACCTGCAACTTTGGCATCCCACGCTTGATAGATTTCATGCGGGATTTCAAACGGGGCGTATTCCCAACCTAGGTTTTGACGTACTAGCGCTACCTCTTCTTCACCTAACGGTGCACCATGGCAATCGTGGCTTGCTGATTTGTTTGGCGATCCAAAGCCAATAATGGTTTTACAGCAAATTAACGTTGGCTTACTGGTTTCTGCCTGAGCCTCTAGAATCGCTTGGCGAATTGATTGAGCGTTATGACCATCAACATCCGCAATGACGTGCCAACCATATGCTTCAAAACGTTTAGGCGTATCATCCGAAAACCATCCCTCAACCTCGCCATCAATTGAGATGCCATTGTCATCCCAAAACGCAATCAGCTTGCCTAAACCTAGTGTGCCAGCTAACGAACAAGCTTCGTGGGAAATGCCTTCCATCATGCAGCCATCACCCATAAACACATAAGTGTGGTGGTCAACGATATCATGACCAGGACGGTTAAACTGATCAGCTAGTACCTTCTCAGCGAGTGCCATACCAACACCATTGGTAATGCCTTGACCTAGCGGACCAGTCGTTGTTTCAATCCCCGGTGCATAACCATATTCTGGATGTCCCGCCGTCTTAGCATGCAACTGACGGAAAGATTGAATATCTTCCATCGTCAAATCATAGCCAGACAAATGCAATAAGCTGTAAATCAGCATAGAGCCATGACCGTTAGAAAGAATGAAACGGTCACGATCCGGCCAATTAGGGTTGGTGGGATTATGTTTTAGAAAATCACGCCACAGAACTTCCGCAATATCCGCCATGCCCATCGGTGCACCAGGGTGACCAGAGCCAGCTTTTTGCACCGCATCCATACTCAATACACGAATCGTGTCTGCAAGTTTATTTCGAGAGATCATCTTCACTGCTCCTTACAGACGTGCTTCAATCATTGCTTCTAGTTTGCCTTGGTCTACGGCAAAGTTACGAATACCCTCAGACAACTTCTCTGTCGCCATTGGATCTTGGTTCATTTCCCAACGGAACTCAGCTTCAGTCATTGCCGTTGGCACAGGGTTCACATTCGTGCGTTGAGCATAAAGCTTTGGTTCAACCTCACCCTCTTGCGCTGCAAGCTGATCTAAGATTGCAGGACCAATCGTTAGACGATCACAGCCAGCTAGAGCGAGCACTTCGTCAGCATTACGGAAGCTAGCACCCATAACCACAGTGTTGTAGCCATGATCTTTGTAGTAGTTGTAAATCTTAGAAACCGAGACAACACCCGGGTCTTCATGTGGAAGGTATTCTTTTTGATCAGTATTGTTTTTGTACCAATCTAAGATACGACCAACAAATGGAGAGATAAGGAATGCCCCCGCTTCTGCACACGCTTTTGCCTGAGCAAAGTTAAACAGCAGCGTTAGGTTACAGTTAATACCTTCTTTTTCGAGTACTTCTGCTGCACGAATGCCTTCCCATGTTGACGCCAGCTTGATCAAAATGCGCGCTTTCTCAATGCCAGCTTCTTGGTACATGGCGATCAATTTTCGCGCTTTCACCAAACTGGATTCTTTATCAAATGATAAGCGAGCATCAACCTCAGTAGAGATACGCCCTGGTACGGTTTTTAAGATTTCCACGCCGATGTTGACCGCCAATTTATCGCTTGCATCGATGATCTGCTGTGCTCTATCTGCGCTTTGTTTTTTCGCCCATTCAATCGCATCTACAATCAAGTGATCGTATTGAGGCATCTCTGCCGCTTTAAGCACTAATGAAGGGTTTGTCGTCGCATCTTGAGGCTGGAATGCAGCAATCGCATCAATGTCACCAGTATCAGCAACAACCGTTGTGTATTTTTTCAATTGTTCTAATTTGTTCATAACTCTATCTCGATAAGTTGATAATCAATTGCGCTAGCGAAATTTGACTCATTGACGATAAAACAATGTCTGCATGCGAGACATCTAAGTGCTGAGTCAGGTAATTGGTTACCGCAACTGTTGAAATACCTGCCGCTCGAGCCGCTGTAACTCCTGGAGGAGAGTCCTCAAAGGCAATGGCTTGACTGGCAGAAACTCCGAGTTTTTCTAGGCTAGTGAGATAAACGTCAGGAGATGGCTTACGACGTTCAATCGAGATTTCTTCTGCTCCGGTGAAACAGTCAAAGTAATGTTCTAAATTCAGGCGCTTCAGAATCGGCATGTAATGCTCGTATTCAGAACTTGTTGCTAACGCCATCTTAAGCTCCATTTGCTTTGCTGTGTCTAGATAGCAGCGAACACCTTTTCGTTCTGTTTGAAGTGCAATCAGTCGATAAGCATGACTAAAGACTTGTTGTCTGATTTCATCATCAGATAACACTTGCTTTGAATGATATCGATAAAGGTCACAAAGAGAGGTTGCTGGTACTGAGCTCCCAACTAGACCAGCAACCTGGAGTGGCGAAACATCAATCCCGAATGGCTTCATTAGAGCTTCCCAGGCCCTAAACAAACAGGTTTCTGTATCGACGAGTAGACCATCGAAATCGAAGATTAACGCTTGAATATCACGACGTTTGATGTCCTCTCTATCCACATTCAACGCTGCAAATTTCATTGTTTTTACTTCGTTTTCCATGTTCTCAACCCCTTTTTGTTCTGCTATACCAAGCTGGCGTGCAGAATCGTTTTCATCTCTTCGCCTGTTGTCAAAGGTAGGTTGAAGCAAAACGCTGGTTCTAATGCCTTTACGTCTTCCTCTGTGACTCCTACCTGCGTTAGGTTGTGCTCTAAACCAATTTGCCCTAAAAACGTGACTAAGTGCGTTGCTAGCGATTGCGCTTTTTCTTCAGTGCTTCCCACGGCACCAAATAGCTCAGCAACTTTTGCGTAACGTTCTGGTTGTTTACGCCATTGCAGTTGAACATAAGCGGGATAAACCACCGCTAGTGTTAAACCATGAGGTAAATTCGTTTTTCTACTACCTAAGATTTCCCCTAGAGGATGCGGTGCGCCTGCGCCACCATTAGCCAAGGAGATCCCAGCCAACGTATCAGCGCTTGCCAATCGACAACGACCTTCGATATCGGAGCCGTTCTTCACAACAGCAGGCAAGTTTTCTACCACCAGTTTCATGGCTTCTAGCGCCAAACTATCAACTAATGGTGAAGGCTTTGTGCCGGTGTACGACTCAAACGCATGTGAAAACGCATCAAAACCAGTCATCGCTGTCATACGAGGTGGTAAGGTCAGCATTAATTCAGGATCAATAATGGCTTCACATGGATAAAAATCAGGATGGAACAATGTCAGTTTTGAGTGGCTATCAAGATCAGTAATAACCGCTGCATGAGTAACCTGAGAGCCCGTTCCAGATGTTGTTGGTATCGCAATCAAAGGCACAGTTGATGCTGGCAGCGCCTTAATATCACCAAAAGGCGAATCATAATTTTTAAACCAGTGTGCCCACTCAATTGTGTCAACCTTCATGGTTGCTGCGATGATCTTCGCGGTATCAATCGATGAACCACCGCCAATGGCAAGTACAACGTCACAGTCAGCTTCGATACCAACTTGTCGTCCAAGCTCAACAACCGTCGTTGGCGGATTAGGTACAACGCCATCGAAGTGCGTTACGTGAATATCTTGTTCGGCAAGCAAAGCAAAAATACGGTCATAAGCTGGTTTAACTGCTTCAAATATCGGTTCAGAGACAATCAAACAGCGTCGACCGTATTTGGCAATCATATGACCAATTTGGCTCACATTGCCCGGGCCAAAGCTCAGCTTAGTCGGTTGGTAGTGATTAAAATGTGTCATGGCAATTCCTTGGTTGGTGTCGAGCCGGAGCATTTCGAGGGGGAAGTTCAGCCCGACACCATTAACTCTAATTAAGCTAGTTCAGCGGCAACGGCTTCTTCAGCAGCATTCAGTGCAGCACGGAAATCTTTTACGCCAGCTGTAATGCCTTCTTTGTGACCGAAGATGTTGGTTGATGCCACCATCACATCAATGTCTTCTTTCAACAGCGGCTCTAGGTTGTGGTTACGGATACCACCGTCAACACACAATTCACAGTTAGGGTTACGCTCGTTAATTAGCTGACGCGCTTCGCGAATCATTTCAATCGCAGACTCACGCCATAACCATTCATCGTTGTTCACGCCATGAATAACAATGTGTAGTCGGTCTAGGTAGTAAATTGCTTCTTTAACGAAAGAGACAGGAGTAAAACAGCCAACGGTTAGACCAAACTTCATGTTGTAGTCACGGCAGTACTTCATCATGTACGCCAATGGCGCACCCAAGAAGTTCTCTGCTGGAAGAATCAGCATGTCTGCGCCAGCTTTAGCAATCTTTTCTACAAATAGACGATCACAATCTTTAAAGTAAGCGTGGACTTCGATTGGCTTATCCGTGTACTGACGAATACCTTCAACGATTTGATGACCACCCATAAGCTGCATGTTTTTCAAATCATGCATATCAGCAGCATCACAGTGAATGTAATCCGCACCCGCGTCAGACACTTCTTTTACGATATCTGCGATGTGGCCGTAATCTACGTGTGCAAGACCTGCTGCGATTTTTACTTTTTTCATTGTGTTTCCTTAATAGAAGTAAGAGTGTTGGCATGAATGCTGACCTTCAGACACGATCAATCTGAGGTACTGCCCAATGCCGCAACCGTTGTTATCTGTGACAATTAAGTTCGCTAACCCACGAATGGCTGGACTAGCGTTTTCCATTGCTACGGGTTCTCCAACAACGCGTAACATTTCTGCATCGTTGTCTCCGTCACCAAAAGCAATGGTGTATTTCGGATTCAGGTTGAGTTGATTAAGTAGGTGAAGAGTTGCGGTGCCTTTGTTCGCTCCCTTCGCTGTGATATCAAGCTTGTTCGGCGTTGAAAGATCGGCTTGTACATGATGATGAATCAGCGCATCACGTAATTCACAGAGAGCGACTTTGTCTTCGCTAGAGACCAAGACTTTATATACATCACCACATTCATTAAGTAGTGAACGAACACTCGGTACAATTTTCATGTTGTCCTCAACGCCCAGTGCCAACATCTGTCGCTGAAGACCTAAGAAGTGTTCAGATTGTTGAGTCGCGAAAATGCCGTTTTCGCAGTAAAGCGTGAAGTAAAACTGACCAATATTGAGAGTGTCGAGTAACGCATTTAGTGAATTTGAACCAATGACTTGGCTATCGTTAATGCCGCCTTGAACAGGGTCAAACTGGTAGGCGCCATTACAGCAAATCATCGGCAGTTCAATGCCAAGCTGCTTGGCAAAAGGAAGCATCAGGTTATGTGGACGACCACTTGCTAATGTGACTTTATAACCTTCACTAATCGCAAGTTTGATCGCTTCGATATTGTTACTACTGATCTGATTATGGTCATTTAACAGTGTGCCATCTAAATCGATAATGATTGCTTGATACTTCATTTTGGTCTCCAATGACTCTTTGTGACGCAAAATGACTATAAACGGTCAAATAACGTCACGTAAAGTCATTTTTGACTTAAAATGATTCAAAATAGGCTAAAGATCACAAAAATCGGTCACAAACAATTCAAAAAACGTCATTTTGATTTTTTATTTGCTCAAAACGTCAAATTCGGTCAAAATTGGTCAAAACAAAAATCAAGGACTTAACTATGAATGAAGCTCAGCGTCATAGAAGGCTTTTGGAGTATCTAGAAAATCACACGTATATCAGCACGAGCGACTACGTTGAGATGCTTGATATTTCTCTATCAACAGCCCGACGCGACATAACAAAACTCGCAGAAGACGGGAAACTCACTAAGATCCGCAATGGTGCGGAAGTGATTAAATCAGAACAAGTAGCCACACAATCTCATGTTGCTTCTCATTTCATTCCTTCAGAAAAAGACATTGAGAATTTTGCAGCTAAATCTCGGATTGCCCAAGCCGCCGCTGAAATGTGTGATGAAGGTGATAGTGTGGTGGTAAGTGGCAGTAACACAACGTTATTGTTGGGTGACTATTTAGCTGGCAGCAACATTCAAGTGGTGACCAACTTTATGCCACTTGCTTACCAACTCATTCAGAAGAAACATTCTAGTTTGATCATTCTAGGTGGGCAGTATCTACCAGAGCGTCATATTACCATCTCACCAGATGCTGAAAATACTGACGACTATTCAAGTCGTTACGTTTTCTTCACAGGTACTGGTGTTTCGAAAGCTGGCGTGTACACTTCTGATCTCTTGGTTTACATGGCTGAGAAGAAACTATTGGAATACGGTGATCGTCTAGTAGCATTAGTCGATAGTAGCAAGATAGGCAAACACGGCGGAAAGCTTCTGGCTTCTGCCTCTCAACTTGATACCCTAATTACGGATCAAGGTGCCGATGAAACAACACTTAAAGCACTAGAAGAAGCTGGCGTTCAAGTAATTACGGTATAGCAACGTATAGACATAACAGCCGGAAGCAACAGTCATGTTCTTCCGGCTTTTTCAATTAATATTTGATTCCCTTCTCGTTTATTTTCAAGCTTCATTATTAATTTCAAAATAAATGGAATATAAGTCACAATACTAATTCCCTTCTAGCTCATTGATATTAATGACTTCTATCACACTTAGCTCTCAGTGATACAAAAATATAGTTATTGGATTTTTTTTACTATTTCAGAAAACCGTAACATTAATTAAATTTTCCTCATTACTTCAGTACCAATGAGTCAAAAAATGATTACAGAACTAACAAACGTCAATTTAATTAAAGGCAACCTTCAAGCAAATAATAAAAAAGAAGTCTTTGAAGAGCTAGCACAGATGCTATTCGAAAATAATCGAATCAGCAGCAAAGAGGCTTTTTTAACCGACATCGAAGCACGTGAAGCATTGAGCGTGACTTCAATGGACGGCATCGCTTACCCACACGCAAAAAGCAAAGCGGTTACAGAGCCTGCAATCGCTGTTGGCGTAAAGCGCGAAGGCATCGAATATGGCGACGAAGAGGGAGTCAAACCGACCGTATTCTTCATGATTGCCTCACCAGATAACGGTGCCGACCACCATATTTATGTTCTTCAAGAATTATTCGGTAAATTTAGCGAAGAGTTTATTGAAGATATTCATAACGCAAAAGACGAAAACCAAATACTAAATATTTTAATTAATTCATAAGGCGTGAAATTATGAGTACAATCACAGCTCAAGCTAGTAATAATAGCGATTTCAAAAAAATCCTAAGTACCATGAAAGGTCACCTTTTATTCGGTACTTCTCACATGCTTCCATTTATCGTTGCGGGTGGTGTACTACTGGCGCTGGCGGTAATGGCATCAGGTAAGGGTGCGGTTCCTGCGGACGGTTTATTGGCTGATATTTCTAATATCGGTATTAAAGGTCTGGTGCTGTTCCCAATTATTCTTGGTGGCTTTATCGGTTACTCAATTGCAGACAAACCAGCACTAGCTCCAGCGATGATCTCTTCTGGCATCATGGCTGACATGGGCGGCGGCTTCCTTGGTTGTATCGTAGCGGGCTTCATCGCAGGTGGTGTGGTATTCCAACTTAAGAAGATCCCTCTTTCTGCTAACATGACTGCGTTGGGCGCTTACTTCATCTACCCTCTACTAGGTACGCTTATCTCTGCAGGTATCGTTCTATGGGGTATCGGTGAGCCAATCAAGATCTTCATGGCTTCTATGAACGAATTCCTAGCTTCTATGGCTGGCGCTTCTAAAGTGGTTCTAGGTACGATTCTTGGTGGTATGACTGCATTCGATATGGGCGGTCCAATCAACAAAGTAGCAACGCTATTTGCTCAAACTCAAGTTGATACTCAACCATGGCTAATGGGTGGTGTTGGTATCGCAATCTGTACGCCTCCTCTAGGTATGGCGCTAGCAACATTCCTATTCAAGAAGAAGTTCACTAAGCAAGAACAAGAAGCAGGTAAAGCAGCAGCAATCATGGGTTCTATCGGTATCTCTGAAGGTGCTATCCCATTCGCAGCAAACGACCCTGTACGCGTTCTTCCTTCAATCGTTGCTGGTGGTATCGTTGGCTGTGTGTTCGGCTTCCTAACAGACGTACTGCTACACGCACCATGGGGCGGTCTAATCACAGCTCCTGTATCAAGCAACATCCCAATGTACGTTGTGGGTATCGCACTAGGCTCACTAACAACAGCAGTTATCGTTGGCTTCTGGAAACCAGTTGCTGAAGAAGAAGCAGAAGACGAAATCGTTGAAGCAGCACCTGCACAAGCTCAAGCAGCTCCAGCAGCAGGCGAAGGCGAGTACGACATCGTAGCAGTAACATGTTGCCCATCTGGCGTAGCACACACATTCATGGCAGCGAAAGCACTAGAGAAAGCAGGTGCAGCAGCGGGTCTGAAAATCAAAGTAGAAACTCAAGGTCAAAACGGTATCCAGAACCGCATCACTGACCTAGATGTAGCAAACGCGAAGCTGGTTATTCTAGCTCACGATATCCAAGTAAAAGACGCTCACCGCTTTGCAAAAGCAAACGTTGTTGAGTGTTCAACGAAAGAAGCGATGCGTAACGCAGCGACTCTTGTGAAAGCTTAAACCTTAAGCTCCTCCCCCTAAGAGCCCTTTCCCCCAAAGGGCTCTATTTCAAGTTTTTAAGTTTTAGTAATACCCCTGATTTTTTTAATTATATAACCCTACAATTTACAAGGCTTTAAAAATGAAATTCAAACCTTCCCTACTCGCTTGCGCAGTTCTCAGTGGTCTAGTCGGTCTGACTGGCTGTAACGACGACACAACTAACATTTATGAAGGCGGTGACACCAACCCTGCACTGCCGGATATTCCTGACGGCGGCAAGCCAGTATGTCCTCCAGTTGGCGATGGCGACTGTGATGACAAGCCAAACCCAGAAACACCTGAAATCGACATGGGCGTTCATATCCCGGTAGATTTCGCCGATATGGACGTAACACGCTACGTCAACCCATTCATCGGCACAGGTAACCTAGGCAACACCTACCCTGGTGCAACCACACCACACGGCATGGTGCAGCTTTCTCCAAACAACGGTTCTAACGGTTGGGAATACATTTCAGGCTACTACTACCACGACGCGCGTACTTCCGGTTTCTCTCATACCCACCTTTCCGGAGCAGGTGCTGGCGACTTGAACGACATTCTCGTCATGCCAATCAACTCGCGTTCGGATTACATGATTGATGAAGGTTCGGCAACGCTAAACCTAGAAGCGTCTCGCTTCCAACATCGTGACGAGCAAGCGACGGCAGGCTACTACAAAGTCGATCTATTGGATTACGACATCAAAGCAGAATTGACGGCGTCTGATCGCGTTGGTGTCCATCGTTACACCTTCCCTCGTGATGAGAAGTCAGAAATCATCGTGAACACTGGCTTCAAAATTAACTGGGACTACACCTCAGATTCTTACTTGAAATGGGACAAAGACAATAACCGTCTTGAAGGTCACCGTTTCTCAGATGGTTGGGCACCAAGCCAAAAAGAATTCTTCGTGATGGAATTCGACCAACCAATCAAAAACGTTCGCTTTGCTTACTACGATAAAGAGCAAGGTCGTTACATGGACGTGCCAGAAGGCATTACGGAAATCGGTAACGAGACACGCGGCAAGTACCAATACGCGCGCGCTTACGTAGAGTTCGACACATCCAAAGACGGCTTAACGGTTGAAGCGAAATTGGCGCTATCAAACGTTGAGATTGGCGAGAATGGCAAGTCTGGTGCTTCTCTTAACATGACAGAAGTTGCGGGCATGAACTTCGACCAAGTACGCGAAGCGGCAACGAAGAAATGGGAAGACGAACTCGGCAAGATCCAAGTCTCTGGCGACGAAGATTACAAACAGACGTTCTACACCGCGATGTACCACTCGTACCTAGGTCAAACCATTCACTCTGACTTAGATGGTCGCTACCGCCAAGTTCACCAAGGTCGTAACGCTTACCCAGATGGCAACACACCTTGGGGCGATAAGATTGATACGCTGAAAGAGTCGATCCGCACTGCCGATGCCAACAAAGATGGCAAAGCAGACTTCACGCGCTACGACACTTTCTCTCTGTGGGATACCTACCGCGCAGTTCAACCGCTGTCTTCGATTCTTGAACCTGACCGCCTAGCCGACGTGGTGCTGTCTATGCTGTCTTACGCCGAAGAAGAATGGGTGGATGACAAAGGTAACGTGCGCAAAGGTCGTCTGCCTGAGTGGACATTCAAAGGCAACGAAACAGGCATGATGATGGGCATGCACTCAACGCCTGTGATTCACGATGTGTTGTCGAAAGGCTCACTAGAAAAACGCATGATCGACCTTGGCTTTACAGAAGCAGAGCGCAAAGACGTGAAAGAGCGCTTGGTTGAAGCGATGATCACTGACGCGCGCACCGCAACGAGCCAAGGCGTAGCATGGATCAAAGAGTACGAAGAACAAGGTTACGTGCCAGCGCAATTGCACGACACTCCACCAGATTCTTACGGCGGTCACTCACCATTTAAAGATTCTTGGACAGCATCTTATTCGCTTGAATACTCAATGAACGACTGGGCAATCGCACAATCGATCAAAGAAGTCTTTGGTGAAGAAGACCCACGCTACACCGAGTTCGCTAACCGTTCTAAAAACTGGCAAGCACAATTCGACTTTGGCGGTAAGCAATACCAAGGTTGGTTCAAAGCCCGTGACTACGATGGCGAGTTTATCGATGCAGGCTGGGTAGACCCAATCACCGGTCGTGCGGTTGGTAAAGACTGGCGTCCAGACATGTTCAACTGGGCATTCTCTGAGTCGAACGGCTGGCAATACTCGTTCAGTGTTCAGCACGACATTCATGGTTTGATTGACCTGATGACACGCTTCGACAAGACACAAAACCCTGAAGCAGAACGCGGAGACTTGTTCGCAGCTCGCTTGGATGAATACTGGTCAACCTACCCAGATCGCAACGCAGGCGACAACCAATTCCCAGTGTTCAACACAGGTAACGTTGGTCAGCACGTGCAAGGTAACGAACCAGATATCCACGTGCCGTATTTGTACAACTACGTCGGTCAACCTTGGAAAGGTCAGGCAGCCATCGCCGCAGCAACCAACATTTGCTACAAGAACACCGCTGACGGCATTTGTGGTAACGACGACTTCGGTACGCTCTCTGCGTGGTTCGTGTTCCGTGCACTTGGCTTCTACCCAGTGAACGCTTCTTCTGGCATTTACGAAATCGGTACTCCGCTGTTTGAAAGCGCGTCTATCGATGTCGGCAACAACCAGAAATTCACGGTGACCGCGAAGAACGTCAGCCGCGAAAACATCTTCATTCAATCGGCTCGCTACAACGGCAAAGACTTCAACCGTACTTACCTGACTCATGACGAAATCATGTACGGCGGTGAATTGGAGTTCGTGATGGGCGACAAACCAAATCAACGTTGGGGCTCTCTAGAGCAAGATCTTCCACCAGCACAAGGCATCGGTGAGTTCTTACATGAAGACGAGATGCCTGCAGGTTCTCGTTAATCCCAATAGTGACAACTCAGCCGGGGGAGCGCATCTCCCGGCTCCCCCTACAAGCAAATTTTATAAGCAGTCTCTTATAAACACTTTTTTATATACGAATAACGACAAAACGGTATGCACATGTTTAAACGTAATCTTATCTCTTTGGCTATCCTGGTTGGTCTGACGGGTGGCTTGGCTGGCTGTAACAGCGACAACGATTCTTCCTCTTCACTGCCGGGCGATCCAATTGTTGATCTCGCGGTGTTGAAATACGTCGATCCAATGATCGGCACAGCAGCTTCAGGTCATACGTTCCCGGGCGCGACGGTACCGGCAGGTATGGTTCAACTGTCTCCAGATACTTTCATCGGCTCTAACACTGATCACGAGTCAGGACTTAACCCTTGGCACTCGGCATCTGGCTACTGGGATTCATCCAACTACGAAACTGGCGAAGTAGTTAACACTGACGTTCCGCTGTACGGCTTCTCCCATACTCACCTTTCAGGTACAGGCGCAACGGACTTAGGCGACATCTTGGTTCTGCCATACGCAGACATGGCGAACACACAGCTGAACTCTTTCGACAAAGCCAATGAAGAAGCAAGCGCAGGCTACTACAAAACCAAGCTAAACCAAGGTCAAATCGAAGTAGAACTGAGCGCAACCAAACGCGTTGGTTTGCACAAATACACCTTTGCTGATGGCGCTGACCGTAACGTGAAGTTCGATTTAGGTCATACCCTAATGAACAACAACGGCAAGTCTTTGAAGAACAAAGTAGAAGTGGTGGACGAATACACCATTCGCGGTCGTAAAACATCAACAGGCTGGTTCCAAGGGCAAGATCACCAAGGTCAGGACATCTTCTTCTACGCGAAATTTAACCAACCAATCGCCAAAGCACTGTTAGGCGAACAAGACCTTGAACCAACGCGCGAAATGCGCAATGGCGCGGTTTACTCAGGCGATGATCTGACCGCTTACCTAAACTTCGGCACAGGCGAAGAGCCAATTGAAATCCGCGTCGGTATCTCTCCAGTTAACTGGCAAGGCGCACAGAAAAACTTAGAAGCAGAAGCACCAAGTTTCGACCTAGCAAAAGTGAAAGAAGACGCAGAATACGCGTGGGCTGAGAAGCTAGCGAAAATCAAAGTAGAAGGCGGCACTGACGCAGAGAAAACCAACTTCTACACTGGCATGTACCACATGATGATCGCACCAATCGAGTTCTACGATGTGGATGGTCAATACGTGGATATGCTTGGCACAGTGCGCACGCTGAAAGATGGCGACACACCAAACTACTCGATTTACTCAACGTGGGATACGTTCCGCGCGGTTCACCCAATGTGGACTATCATCGACCCAGACCAAGCAACGCTATACGTGAAAGACTTGATTCGTAAATCCAACGACGAGTTTGGTCTATTGCCGAAATGGGAAGGTCACGGCTCAGAAACCGGCACCATGATCGGCTACCCATCGGCAGCGATTTTAGGCGATGCTGTAACCAAAGGCTTGATTGATGCAGAGCAAGCTTACACCGCATCAGTGAAATCAGCTCGCTACACACCGCATGAGTACCCACAGATTCATGACGACATCCTAAGCTCACTCATGGCAGGTCAGTTGAACTACCACGAGAAAGAACAGTGTGTTCGTTACCCGAACTGGAACTCAGTGTCGTACTCGTTGGAATTCTCATTCTACGATTGGACGATCGCAGAAATGGCAAAAGCCGCTGGCGATATGGACGCATATGAAGAGTTCAAAGCTCGTTCTTACAACTCTTTGAAACACTGGGATGCAGAAGCAGGTAACGCAGGCGGCACGGGCTTCTTTGTACCGACAGAGCTGAAAGAAGGCGACCCATGTGCGCTGAAATACGCTTCAACTGACTTCGACCCTTACAAGTCTGACGCGTTCTACTACACAGAAGGTAACGCGTGGCAGTGGCAATGGGCGTTCATGCAAGACTTAGACAAGCTGACTGAAATCATGGGCGGCACGCAAGGTTTGAACGACAAGCTGAATAACCTATTTACTGCCGATCCAAATGGCGGCGAAGCGCACCAAGACATGACAGGCTACATCGGTCAGTACATTCACGGTAACGAACCTTCGCACCACGTCATCTACTTGTACAACCGTACTGAAGAATCTTACAAGGCGCAGGAATACCTAGACCAAGTTTACGACCAGTTCTACAAACCGACACCAGACGGCATCATCGGTAACGAAGACGTAGGTCAAATGTCGGCGTGGTACTTGATGTCGGCACTGGGCTTCTACCAAATCTCGCCAACCGATCCAACCTACAGCATCGGTCGCCCAATCTTCGACAAAGCGACGGTAGATATTGGCTCTGGCACCTTCACGGTAACGGCTGAGAACAACGGTCCAGACAACATGTACATCAAAGAAGTGACCATCAACGGTAAGCCTCTGGATGTTTACAACACCTTCCAGCACAGCGAATTCAAAGCAGGCGGCGAACTGCACTTCGTGATGACAGCTGACAAGTCTGAAGCAATGCAAGCCAACCTAGGCGAATAATGATTTTGAGGGGACCTCGTGTCCCCTTTTCTCGTGGAATAAAAACAATGAAACTAAAAAGAACCCTACTCTCTACCGCAGTGTTAACCGCCATGCTTGGTCTTGCTGGTTGTGGCAGCGACTCTGATCCGGAAACTCCAGTTATCTCTACCCCTACTTTGGAATTCGTTGATACCTTGATCGGCACTAAAGGTCTTGGCAACGTTAACCCGTCTCCAGTTATGCCAGAAGGTATGATTCAACCTTCACCAGATAACTTCGATCCAAACGGTTGGAATGGCAAAGGCTCGCCTGTTGAATACGATCCTGTGCACAGCCTGCTTTCTGGCTTCTCAATGACCCATATCTCCGGCGCTGGTAAAGGCGACCTAAACGACTTCGCTTTCTTGCCATACACAGGCTTTAATACCGACGCCGTGACCATGGATAAAAGCTCGGAAGTAGCGGAGGTTGGTTACTACTCGGTTGACCTTGTAGAAACTGGCGTAAAAGCTGAACTGTCGGCAACCGACCGCGTGGCGTTCCAGCGTTACACCTTCAAACCGGGTGAAGATCGCAAAGTACGTATCGACCTGCAACACGAACTGTTGGAACAATACGGCAACCACTCTCGCAGCATCTACTACAAACGCGTTAATGACACCACCGTCGTAGGCGCGCGTACCTCAAACGAATGGGGTCAATGGCAAACCGTGTTCTTCGCGGCAGAATTCTCTGATCCAATCATTGAAGAGAACTTGTACACCAAGCTGGCTTCTGAAAGCAAACTGACTCCAACTGACGCTACTGAAGTCGGCTTGGAAGATTACCGTGGCTACGCTGAGCACAAACCAATGCCGGGCGAACCAGAACCTGATCCAGAACGTTTGGCAAAACGCGCAAACGATGTCCTAACGCATTTGAACTTTGGCAAGAGCGATGAGCCATTGGTGGTCAAAGTAGCGATTTCTGGCACTGGCGTTGACGGCGCGCTGAAAAACCTAGAAGCAGACACTAACGGCTGGGACTTCGACAACGTCGTACAACAAAACCGCGTGGCTTGGGAAAACATCCTTGGCGAGTTTGAACTGGAAGGTGGCAACAAAGCCGACAAAACCATGTTCTACACCTCGCTCTACCGTACGTTTGTTGCTCCATTCCTATACCAAGATGTGGATGGCAAATACCGTGGCATGGATGGCAAAGTGCACCAAGCAGAAGATGGCTTAGTGAACTATTCAGTGTACTCAATGTGGGATACCTTCCGCGCTGCACACCCATTGAAAACCATCATCGATAAAGACCGCGCGATTGAACACGCACGCGATCTATTGAACAAATACCAAACGGGCGGCGTGCTGCCAAAATGGGAACTGCACTCGGATTACACCGGTGAAATGGTCGGTCACCCTGCGGTCTCGGTAATTGCCGATATCATGGTCAAACACCCAGAAGCCTTTACCACTGCTGAGTTTGATTTGGCACTGAAAGCCGCTGACGAAACCGTCAACTTCAACCTTGATAAAACTGAAAGCTGGGTGCCTTATCAAGATGCTTGGAACGGTGACAAACGCTTCACGGTCATGACGCGTCACAACGACTACCAAGAAGACGTCGGCTTTATTCCAGCTAACACCAAATGGGCGCCGGATTCTGGTGACAAACCGGGTTACGTGGAAGGTTTGAAAGTCGACAAGTACGACGAGCTTGTGAACGAGTCGGTGTCTTACGGTCTTGAGAATGCTTACTACGACTGGTGTATCGCTCAGATCGCTAAACTTGCAGGCAACGACCAGCAGTACGACCGCTACATGGCGCGCTCTGAATCGTTCAAGAACTACTTCGATTACAACCCAGAGCAATACGGCAAACTGCAAGACACTAAAGGCAACGCATTGGGTGCGACGGGCTTTATGCGTCCGGCTTACATGAACAGTGGCAGTAAGGTTTGGGCAAATAACCTGAAAGCCGAATGTTTGGACGGCAACATGGCGCTGTCTATCCCAGACGGTATGGACTACAACGCGTGTAAAGACCGCAAAGCACTCAACGAAAGTGACGTGTTCTGGCCTTACCGCGCCGAGCACCGAGGTGAAGACCTTACCGAAGGCAACACATGGCAATGGACATGGTTTGCACCGCACAACTTGAACGGTCTGGCTAACGTGATGGGTGGCGAGCACATCGACCGCACTGACTTCTCTCTTCCTGAAGACGTAACCGAACAAGGCAAAGCGGCATTCCTCGCTAACCTGAATGCGCTGTTTAATGCGGACTCCAACGCCGATACGAGCCAATCACACGACATGTCTGGCTACATCGGACAGTTCGTGATGGGTAACGAGCCTGATCATCACGTGCCTTACCTATACAACTGGACGGCAGAACCTTGGAAGACACAAGAAATCGTCGATCAAGCGATGAACGAGTTCTACCACCCAACGCATGAAGGTCTGATTGGTAACGAAGACGTCGGTCAAATGTCGGCGTGGTATGTGATGTCTGCATTGGGCTTCTACCAAGTCACGCCGGGCGAAGCAAGTTACACGATCGGTCGTCCTCTGTTCGACAAAGCCGTGATTCCAGTCGCGGACGGTAAATTCACCATCACCTCAGAAAATAACAGCCAAGAGAGCATCTACGTGAAGTCGGTGACCATCAACGGCAAACAATTGAGTGACAACTTCAGCTTCGCGCACAGCGATTTGAAAGACGGTGGTGAGCTGCATTTCGTCATGACTTCAGACAAATCTGAAGCGATGAAAGCGCAGTAGCTGATACCCATCCAAATAACGAAAGGGGGCATCTAGCCCCCTAAAAAACTTCACTTCTGTGGAACCATAAAAATGAAACTAAAAAGAACCCTTATCTCTACCGCTATACTCGCTGCCATGTTTGGTCTTGCTGGTTGTAACAGTGATGACGACAACAGCAAATCTGGAACACCATCCCTCGACACCACGCTAACCCAATACGTCAATCCATTGATTGGTACAGGCGCAGATGGTCACACCTTCCCTGGGGCGGTTGTGCCTTACGGTTTGGTACAACTTTCTCCTGATACCGAAATGGAAGGCTGGGGCTCTGCTGCCGGTTACTTCGACCACGGCAAGCTGACTGAAATCCCAGTGTATGGTTTTTCCCACACTCACCTTTCTGGCACAGGCATTACCGACCTTGGTGACATCTTAGTTCTGCCTTTCACCAAGAAAGAAAACGCCGTTTTCAACACCTTCGATAAAGACAACGAAACCGCAGAAGCGGGCTACTACGCGGTTGAACTGAACAAAGGCGAAATCAAAGCTGAGCTAACCACCACGCAACGTGTTGGCTTCCACCGCTACACCTTCAAAGAAGGCACTACGCCACACATCAAGTTCGATTTAGACCACACCCTCAACAAAGGTCACTTCAACAACCGCACCATGAAGGGTGACTTAGAGTTCATCGACGCGTACACCATCCGCGGTTTACGTAGCTCGAACGGCTGGGCGAACAACCAACACGTCTACTTCTACGCCACCTTCAACCAACCTATCGTCAAAGCCATTGCTCTAGTTGACGGCGCAGAAACGGAAATCGATGTAAACAACGACAACATCGACGCAGTGAAAACCATCGCTTACCTAGAATTCGCACCATCATCAACACCGCTAGAAATCCAAGTAGGCTTGTCACCAACAGGCACAGAAGGTGCAGAGAAAAACCTAGAAGCAGAAGCGAAAGACGTGTCATTTGATACTGCGCGCGCTCAAGCCAACGATGCATGGCACCAAGAGCTTAGCCGCATGATGGTATCTGGCGGCACGGAAGATCAGAAAGAGATCTTCTACACCGCGCTTTACCACGCTTCTATCGCGCCAATGATTTTCCAAGATGTCGACGGCCAATACCCTGCGATGCGTACTCGCATTCAAAAAGACGCGGGCGACACACCAAACTACTCCGTGTACTCCATGTGGGATACCTTCCGTGCAGCGCACCCACTGAAAACCATTATCGACCCAGAACGTGCTGAAGAGTTTGCCAACGACCTGATTCGTAAATACGAAGACGGTGGCATCTTGCCGAAATGGGAACTGCACAGCCATTACACGGGCACTATGATCGGCTTCCCTGCGGTTTCTATCATTGCTGACGCGATGGCGAAAGGCTTAGACATCGACCCACAACTGGCCAAAGAAGCGGCTGAGTTTACGGTGCGTTACCACGAGGCATCTGAATTCCCAGATTGGACGGAAGACAACAACATCGGCGCAGCAAACGTTGTGCAAGTGAAGGTGTACGAAGAAAACGGCTTTGTTCATCACGGTTACTGGAACAGTGCGTCTTACACGCTTGAGTTTGCATATGGCGACTGGGCAATGGCAGAAATCGCGCGCATGGCTGGCGATGTAAAACTGCAAGAAGAGTTTATGACTCGTGCCGACAACTGGCTTAACCATTGGGATGCAGAGACAGGCTTCTTACGTCCGAAAAACCACCCGCTAAGCTCATCACCAAACAAACCGCCTTTGGAGTTCAACCAACCGATTGATGAAGAGCGTTTGGATGAGTGTGAAATGGTTGAGTGGCCAGAAGGCTCAGGTGTGATGAAAGAGAAATGCCCATTGCTACCATTCGACCCTTACTACGTGGACGAGTTTGCCTACACCGAAGGGAACGCGTGGCAATGGAAGTTCCAACCAATGCACGATTTCAACCGTCTGAAACAAGAAATCTACCAAGCAGACTTGGCGCAAGGCAAAGACACCACACCAGAGAAAGCGTTCCGTGAAGACTTGGACGAACTATTCAACGCGCGTTCTTCAAACACAGGTGAAGAGCTGCCCGACCTAACGGGTTATATCGGTCAGTACATGCACGGTAACGAGCCATCGCACCACATTCCTTACCTATATGCGCTAACGGATGAGCCATGGAAAGCGCAGGAGTACCTAGACCGCATCATGTCAGAGATGTACACCAGCGAGCCAACTGGTTTGATTGGTAACGAAGACGTGGGTCAGATGAGCTCTTGGTACTTGATGTCGGCAATGGGCTTCTACCAAGTGACGCCTGCGGATCCGGTCTACACCATCGGTCGTCCTATGTTTGATGAAATCACCATTCCAGTGGAAGGCGGCGAGTTCACAGTCATCGCAGACAACAACAGCCCACACAACAAGTACGTGAAGTCCGTAACCATCAACGGCAAGCCGCTGGATGCCAACTTCACCTTCAAGCACAGCGAAATCAAAGCGGGCGGCGAGCTTCACTTCGTCATGACGGGTGACAAGCAAGAAGCGCTTCAAGCTCAGTAACGTTTTATGTAATTCGTGTTTAAAGAATAAACAGATAGATTAACTCAGTGGCAGGAAGTGACTCGCTTCCTGCCTAAGGAATCAAGATTATGAACTTTACGAAAACCGCTATCGCCACCGCTGTGATTGCGAGTGTTATTGGTTTGGCTGGCTGCAACGATGACGACGATAACACCTCACCAAGCGTCGATACTTCCAACCTAAAATACGTCGACCCATTCATTGGTACCGGCTTTAACGGACACACATTCCCGGGTCCTGTTGTGCCAGAAGGCATGGTGCAACTTTCTCCAGATACCGAGCTGATCGGCTGGCACTCTTCATCAGGTTACCACTTCGATAAAAAGACTCTATTTGGCTTCTCCCACACTCACCTATCTGGCACGGGGATGGGCGGTTTAGGTGACATTCTGTTCCTGCCGTTTACCGAAGATAAAGCTAAATACATCGAAGACAGCGACGACTACCGCGAAGCGATTTCGGTCAAGATGGACAAAACCTCAGAAGTGGCAGAAGCGGGTTACTACTCTGTGAAGATTGCAGAGAACGGTATCAAAGCTGAGCTTACGGCGTCTGAACGTGTCGGCTTCCATCGTTACACCTACCCGCAAGGTCAACCACAACGTTTGAAGATAGACCTCAACTCCATCCTTAACAGTGACTGGGGTTCGACCTCTCTGCGCAACAAACTGACGGTGAGCGAAGACGGTCATACCATCACGGGCGAGCGCGATGCAGCACACTTCTCTGGTTGGGCGAAAAACCAAAAAGTCTTCTTCTATGCGACTTTCGATAAGAAGATCAAAGACGTCTACATCCTTGCCAATGGTAAGCCTGTTGACGGCCTAACGGCAGAGCACGTTTCTGAATTGATTTATGATGACCAAGGTAATCCAGTTAAGCGTGTCAAAGCGGACGTCACTGCCTACATCGAATTTGAAGATGAAGGCTCACAAGAGTTGAATGCGCAAGTGGCATTATCTGCGGTTGACCCACAAGGCGCAGAAAACAACTACGATGCCGAAGCGAATGTCTCTTTCGATACTGCGCGTAACAATGCACGCGAGAAATGGGCTAAAGCACTCAACTTCTCAATTGAAGGGGGCACGGAAGATCAGAAAGAGATCTTCTACACTGCGCTTTACCACACCAAGATTGCGCCTATGGTGCATCAAGACGTGGATGGTCGATTCCGTGGCATGGGCAAAGGCTCAATTCGTGAAGGCGAAGGGGAATACTCCATCGCTTACGGTCAAGCAACAGAAGAACAGCCAAACTTCTCGGTTTACTCTCTATGGGATACCCAACGCGCGTTACACCCACTAAAAACCATCACAGAGCCAACTCGCGCGGTGCAATACGCGAAGAACCTAGTTCAGAAGTACACTGAAAGCGGCTTGCTGCCGAAGTGGGAGCACTTAGGTGACGAAACAGGCACCATGGTTGGCTACCCAGCGGTAGCAGTGATTGCGGATGCGATGACCAAATTCCCAGAAGAGTTTACTCAACAAGAGAAAGAGCTGGCGCTGAAAGCCGCGATCGACTCTTCGACTTACGACAACTACCCGGCACTGCAAGCCGATTGGGATCAAGGCGTATTGGATCGCACTTTAACCAAGCACATCGATTACATTGAGAAAAACGGCTTCACGCCTGCCATCCAACGTGTCGATGGTGAACCAGTCTTTGAAGACTATACGGTTGAGTCTGTTTCTTACGGTCTGGAAAACGCGTTCTACGATTGGGCTATCGCACAAATTGCCAAAGCAGCCGGTGATACTAAAGCGGAAGAGCAATACCTTGAACGCTCAAAAGGCTACAAAAAATACTTCGATTACAACCCAACAGAATACGCAGAACATGGCGTGACGGGCTTTATGCGCCCAGTGATGATTGATGAAACCTTCATGACGCCATTCGACCCATACGGCACAGAACACGAAACAGGCAACTACACCGAAGGTAACGCGTGGCAGTGGACTTGGTTTGTACCGCATGACATCGCGGGCTTAAAAACCATCATGGGTGGCGATGCTGAGTTCCAGAAAAACCTAGAAGCAACCTTCACCGCCGAAAGCCAAGGCACTGAAACACCGGATATGTCTGGTTTGATTGGTCAAGTTGCGTTTGGTAACGAGCCTTCACACCACATTCCTTACCTATTCAACTGGACCGCAGAACCATGGAAGACGCAACAAGTCGTCGACCACATTCTTGATGACATGTATTTCGCTGCCCCAGAAGGCGTAGTTGGTAACGAAGACGTGGGCGCCATGTCCGCTTGGTATGTGATGTCTGCATTAGGCTTCTACCAAGTGAACGCAGCAGAACCTATTTACACTGTGGGTCGTCCGCTATTCGACAAAGCGGTGATTCCGGTGAAAGGCGGCACGTTCACCATCACCACAGAGAACAACGCCGATGACAACATGTACATCAAGTCTGTCACCATCAATGGCAAAGCTTTGGATAACGGTTTCTTCTTCGACCATTCCGAGTTCAAACCGGGTGGTGAGTTGCACTTCGTGATGACGGGCGATCAATCAGAAGCGATGAAAGCGCCTCAATAAACCTCTATCACTCTTCCCTCTTCAAAGGTCAGTTCGCAAGCGCTGACCTTTTTTCATAAACAAATCAATCGATGTTCTGACCAATACGCCACAACACGCCACTAGGATCGTGCAAACAGAACTCTCGCATCTTCCAAGGTTGATCAATCAGTTCCGTCATCTTGGCTCCGAATGATTCCAAATCTACACTTGAAACATGTTCATGCCAGCTGACAACATCTTCCACCAACAAATGCATCATGAAATTATTGCAATGTTTCGGCTCATAAAAATCTTGCAGCAAGAATGAGCAACTGCCCTTGAAGAAGTACGCCACACCACCAAAATCCGAAGGCATCTCAAAACCCAACGCCTGATAAAAACGCTTTGATAGCTCATAATTTTTCGCCGGAACAAAAGATTTAATTTCAACAATATTGAGGTTTTCCATTTCCTAAATTTCCATTATGTAGCACGTATTCAACCACTCTAGGTAACTCAGCGCGCCCTGACTAGGGTCTCTCTCTGTTTCTTAGGTGCAAGGCACACACTCCGCCATTTGGTTTTGCAGCCAATGGACAAATTTTTGTTCCAGTTCAGAACGTGCTTTGTCTTGAGTCAATAAGACATAGTCATGCCCTGACGGCACAAAACCAAATGGTGCAACGAGATTGCCGCGTTTGAGATCGTCCATCACCAAAGGATAAGAGCCCATCGCCGCTCCTAAGCCGTCGACTGCAGCTTGAATGCAGAAATAGAAATGTGCGAAAGACTGTTCTGCTTTGCCATTCATCGACGCTTCACCAGAGCGCTGCATCCATTCTTGCCATGCTTCAGGTCTAGTTTGGCTGTGTAATAGCTTCACAGAGTTCAAATCACTTTTCACTTGCTGCCAATAGTCAGGTGAAAACACAGGACCCACCCACTCTTCCACTAACTTGGTTTTTGGATAGTGATACAAAGGCTCAAAGTCATCTCGACGAATTGCCATAACAAGCCCCGTCGAGCCAAGCGTTACAGGTCCTCCCGCAGTCGAAAGTCGAACGTCTGCGTCACAACCATCATTAAACGCGGAAAGCCTTGGCATCAACCAACGCATGGTTAACGTTGGCTCACAAGAGACTTCAAGGTATTGATGCTTCTCCTGCACCAGCTTGTTCACGCCAGTTTCCAACGCTTGGAATGCTTGCTCGGTATAGCTTTTCAGCATCTCACCCTCTTTAGTGAGCAGCATATTGCGCCCCTGTTTGTAGAACAGAGGCTGAGCCAGATAGGTTTCCAACACTTTGATCTGCTTACTCACTGCGCCATGCGTAATACTGAGCTTATTTGCTGCCTCACTAAAACTCGCAGACGATGCTGCGACATGGAAAACATGGAAGGATTTAAGATGCCTCATCTGTGACTTTTTCTCACACTTAGCGGAATTTGTTTCAATTATAGTCTCCGAACTCTCGACCTACAATTGCCCCATTCATAACAACAAAGAAACAGGAAACACCATGGAGCTTTTCAGCCTTGCCTTATTAGGCATACTCATTGTCATCAGTCCCGGAGCCGATTTTGTCTTGGTTCTTAGAAACAGCCTCAACAGGGGCAGACAAGCCGGAATTTGGAGCGCCGTGGGCATCAGTCTTGCGATTTCGGTGCACATTACCTATTCATTGCTTGGCATCAGTTACTTAATTTCACAGAACGAATGGTTGTTCAGCTTGATTCGCTACTTAGGTGCGGCTTATCTGATCTATCTCGGATTGAAAGGGATTTTTGGGGCTGATTCTCAGCAGAAGATAGAGGGGGAAACACAAGAAAGCATCTCCATTTGGCAGTTCTTTTTCCAAGGCTTTTTGTGCAACGTACTTAACCCAAAAACCATGTTGTTTTTCTTAAGTATCTTTAGCCAAGTCATCGACCCGAATGCAGAATCACAGCACCTAGCTTTAGGTTACGGTGTCTACATGATTGCGCTGCACGGGATTTGGTTTTCTATGGTTGCCATCTTGTTTACCTCACCGCGATTACAGAGCTTATTACTGCGCGTGAAACGCAGGTTGAACCAAGCTTGTGGCGCTGGCTTACTGGTGTTTGGTGCCATGTTAGGATTGAAGTCATAACACGCTGAGTTACGACATTTCGACTGGCGCCACATCGAAGTTTAATAATCACACGTATAATTCTCATCAATACTGTTTAGGGTAATTGACCTTGAGGAAAGGAACTCAATGAAAAAACTACTACCGATTGTATTCACTTGTTTAAGCTTAGCTTTCACCGCTCCACCGGTATTGGCTTCTGAACGTGCAGAGCAGGGTTGGCAATGGATTGAGCAAGGCGCAATGGTTGTCGATGTACGCACGCCACAAGAGTTCGCGGATGGTCACTTAGACAATGCGGTTAACTTCCCGCTTTCAGAGTTAGATAAACACTTTGCTAATGTCGATAAAGACACGCAGATCGTGCTCTACTGCCGCAGCGGCAATCGCTCAGGGCAAGCGTATCAGTACCTGCAATCACAAGGGTTTACCAACCTTCATAACGCAGGTGGTTTAGTTGAGATGCAACAAGCGAAGTAATGCCACTTAGCACCTGCCTAGACAATGGCATGGAAAAGCACACCTCTCGTGTGCTTTTTTTGTTTTCTCGACGCCGAAAGCTAAAGCTGGTACTGCAGCACCAATTCGTGTTTCTCTTGGTAGGTTTGAATCAGTTCGGCTTTACTCTTAGCGGCATTTTGATAAAACAATGCACCTCCTTCAACCAACAAATCATAATGTTGCTGCAGCATATCTAAAACAAACTGCACACGTTTAATTGTGGTTGGCGTGCAACTCTTACCATCCAAATCATCTTCAATATCGAGCACATGCGAACGAAACATCTCAAGCGTAAAAAGATGTTCCAACTCAGCATCAGATTTTAGCGCTGTTTGTATCTTTTCCATCGACGTTTGCACTCGCTCTACGATTTCTGGCACGGCATAGTTTTGAACTAACCAGTCCCGCTTGTATTCAAGCATCTTAACGCCTTGTTGTTTCACGTTTTTGAATAGCTGCATTGCCTCTTTTCGGGAATAATTTTGCTCCAATAACCAACCAGAGAAGAAGCGCGTTTCAAATCGCTCACAAGCATCAAACATAGGGTCATGCATACCATTGCTGTTGAACTCTCTTAACGGGTCAAACCGATACATATAACCAAAATCGAACAACTTTAGCTGACCTTGTTTATCCACCAGCAAGTTCCCTGAACACAAATCCCACTCAAACAACCCACTTCGCTCACAGACAAATAGAGTCGAGAATAGCTGCCCTAATAAGTCCTCAGTTAGGGCTTGAATTGGCGAACCTTCAATCCAATCTGAAACAATGATTCCTAAACGATAATCAGCATAAACAGTCTCAACAATATGTTTAAAATCCTCAGTTAAATTCGGATTGTCTTTTTGAGTTTGAAAATCAAGACGGCGTTGAACTTCATTCAGAAAGGAGTACTGACCATCAGGGTTTTGCACTTTCGGCTGTGGGCGTTTTTTCTTGAGCGTATAGTCTCGTCCGCCGACACGAATATGAAATACCTGCGCCGTCAAACCACTTTCAAACGTTTCGACAACATACTCTGAGTTCGCTGTCGTAAACGCCAAGATTTCTGGTGGCAATGGACATTGATCCACATTGCCGACAATTAAGTTTTGATCACTTAAGTCAAATGCTTGCTGCTGTAATTGGCGTTGGTTCATGAAGTGCTCCCTGCTAACGATTCAGATATTGTTTACTTTATCGACAATGAAGCACATGACCTCCCCCTTTCTAACCAAAGTCATGGTTGAGTACTTGGGTGGAGTCCCGTTTAAATCGATGAATTGATTCAGATGTTGTCTTCTTCAGAGAGCTTGCGAAAGTAGTCTTCCAGTCGATGATGACCATAAGTCGGTGCGATATTGTCACCGCCTAACATGGTCAGGAAGAACTCAGCAGGACCGCCCCACTTCTCTGGTAGGTGGCTGACCATTACGAGAGCAGCTCTGCGCAACAAATCCGGCAAATGCGTATTTTTCTCCTGCTTATTCTGAGATTTGAATGCAAGCTGAGCAATTTGGTTCACTGAAAACACATTCGGTCCGCCTACGTTAATCTCCGTTTCAGTGCTATCGATAGCCTCAACACAAAATCTCGCCAAATCTTTTCCGTGAATGGGGTTAAGCAAGTTTTCACCATCGCCAAAAGTAAACACTCGACCCGATTTCGCCATGTTGTACACCTCGGTAATATCAGAGAAAAAACCATTCGGACGAATCACACAAGGGGTTAATTTTGTTGATTGCAGAAGCCGACTCGCAAAGCGCTCTTTCGCCTCTAGCAGACGAACTTGAGGATATTTCTGAGCATTGAACGCAGAGATGTAAATGAATTTACCAACACCTGCTCGCTCTGCTTCTTCGAGTAAGTTCAAGTTTGCTTGGTAGTCGACATCCAAATAACCTAATCCATCTTGCTGACGAGTAATGCCCAAGCATGAGATAACAACGTCCACACCCTCGCAAACTCCTTTTAGCTCATCGGGGTGAGTCACCTGAGCTTCTACTGCCTGCGACTCTTGTAAGCCCATCGCAAGGAGCTTGGTTTTGTTTCTCGCCAACGCTTTAAACTCGGCGTGCTGCGCCATGAGAAATTCAACAATATTCGATCCTAAATAACCCGTTGAACCGACAATTAAAATTCGAGGCTGCGTTTTCATATCGATGTTTCCTATTCTTGGTAGAGGAACAAGACAAAGAGTCCCTTAGTCTTTATTTAGACCAAACGGTCTTTTTAAGTTAGTACGATTCAAACACAAGGTAAAGATCTTTCTTGCCCACTTGGTCTAAAAAAAAGAATCTTGTGATATACTGCCGTGATTACGCTAACCATCGAAAAGAGAAAAATATGCCTAAAATCGTCGATCACGATAAAAAACGAGAAGAAATAGCGCTAAAAGCAACAGGTATATTTCTTGAATTTGGCTACAAAAATCTTGGGATGAGACAGCTTTGTGAACAGCTTGGCATGAGTAAAAGTGCGGTCTATCACTACTACAAAAGTAAAGATGAGCTGTTCAAAGCCGCTACCGAGGCAATGGTTAACTTCGATGCAGAAATATTGGCAGGAAGACCGAGCGCAACAAGCGCTAGCCCTGAACAACAAGCAGAGAACTTTGTATTAATTTTCCAACAGATGGCACCGCGTTTCTTCCAAGAGATGAAGTTAGTGTCTGATTATATTGATGTGATTGGGCAAGAAAACGTAGCTACCGATCCATGCATGTTACTAGCGAATCAAAAGTACATGACGATGCTAGAAAACTACGTTTCAGCACAACACAAAGAATCACTTTATACCCTAATGCTTGGACTGCTAAACCATCAGTTGATGTTAGGTAAAGCACTAGAAGAAGCGTTTATTATTGAGCAAGTTGAGCGCATTTTAATTTAGATTCAAACTCGCATTTAAAATCAACGTAAAAGAGGCTCCGTCGAGCCTCTTTTGTCTAGATTAATATGGTGAAGCCTAGTCGCTTAATAGCTCTACTTCCCTCGTCCATACATCTTGTCGAAGTTTGGAATGTTCTTCTCCCAAATGGGCGTCTCTTCTCCCACAATGGATTTGAGTGTGTCGATAAATAACTTGGTTTTGATCGGTGCATCTCGGTGCGGATATACGGCGTAAAAGGTACCGAAATCATCAATGTTCAAGTGCGTCATGATCGGCACTAGCTTGCCTTGCTTGATCTCATCTTGAACCATTTGTGCAGTCACCACAGCAAGCGTATTTCCTCCAGCTGCGCTTCTTGCCAACATTTCCACATCATTCACTTTATAAGCGACATTAAGCTGAAAGTGCTGTTGTTTACCTTGCTCATCTTGATAGCCGAATTTATCGAATAATAAACCTGGGGCGGCGTAAATAGTGGCGGGTAAAGATTCCAATTTCTCAAGACTGTTCACCTCACCATGTTTTTCTAAAAACGCTGGGGCAGCAACAATCAACAGACGACTTCGCGCAATCTTACGGGTAATCAAGCTTGAGTTTTTAGGTCGTCCGATGCGAAAACCAATATCAAAGCCCTCTTGCACCATATCCACCATGCGATCTTCTAAGCGCAATTCAAACTCCACATCTGGGTATTGTTGTTGAAACACCGAAATCGCATCTTGAACATATTGACGCCCGAACATGGTCGAGCTGGTAATGCGCAAGACACCACGAGGCTCCTCGTGATAATTCTGCGCCAAACGGTGAGTATCACTGAGAAGTGACCGAAGGGATTTGGCTTGGTTGACCATTTCATTCCCAGCAGCCGTTAACGATAAAGAGCGCGTGGTTCGGTTGAGCAATCGAACACCCAACTCCTCTTCCAAACGGCTGATCTGCTTTGAGATCACCGAACGATCCACATTCTTCTGTTCTGATACCTTAGTGAACGAACCAAGCTCGACCACTTCAAGTAGCAGCAATAAACGACTAGAGAAATCCATAACGTCATACCTAAAAAACTATTGTTGCTTTTATGGCACCAATTATATGCCATTTAGCTTATTTTTCTCATCTTATAACAAATCTATAGTAGCTGCACACAACGGGAGAGAGACAAACCTCCTCAATACCAAACCAATAAATTCGCGTGACCGAGGTCTGCTGATCTTACTAACGCTGAGGAAACAGCTATGAAAACTCTATCAATCACACAACAAAATGGCATCGCTACTGTTGAAATCAACAACCCGCCAGTGAACGTACTGACTATCGATTTGATTAACGAAATCAACGAATTTGTCCTATCACTTAAAGATGACCGCGATACGAAAGTGGTGGTATTCAAATCACTTCATGAGTCTTTCTTCTTGGCGCATTTAGATTTGAACGTTATCAACGGCACACAAGGTGGTCAGGCAGCATCAATTGAATTCAACCACATGATTGCCAACATCAAAGCGATGAAACAAGTATCGGTTGCTGTGGTTGATGGTGTAGCTCGTGGCGGCGGTAATGAGTTTGTGATGGCGTGTGACTTGGCATACGGCACTGAAAACGCAGCATTTGCTCAGCCAGAGATTCACGTAAACATCCCAACGGGTGGTCAAGGTGCGGTGCAGTTCGCTCGTCGCATGGGCAAAAACAAAGCGCTTCAAGCACTGCTACTTGGTAACGACTTTACGGCACAACAAGCAGAGCAGTTAAACATCATTACTCAGTTTGTTCCTAAAGCAGAACTGGATGGGTTCTTAGCGGCAACATTGGGCGTGATTAGCCAATTAGAAGTGCGTGACATCGTAATGTACAAAGAGATCATCGCAACCTCTATCAAAGATGAAGACGCAGGTGCAGAGCTAGAGTTGCGTTACTTCCTAGAGCGCGCAAAAGAGCAAAAAACAGCAGCGATCATCGACGCATTCCTAAAACATGGTGGTCAAACAGAGCGTGAAGCGAAAGACATCCAAGGTATCTTTGTGGATGCCGCGGCTGAGCTAAACAAACAATAGAACTTGGTTCAGCCTCGACCTAAGGCACCGACCTTCCGTTGGTGCCTTGTCTATTTGCAAACTCTGGGGAATCTTATTGCATGAAAAACGATTAAATCATTCGTTTATTGCAAACTTGGCTTTCCGACAACAATGTTAGAAACAAAATTGCGCGTGCGAGGAAATACAATGGAGACAGTTAAACAATAGCCAGATTATTAGAGAAACGAGGTCCTCCATGAATCAACTTCCCGACGAAAACCAAAAACGATTTGTTGCCGTAATCAGTAAAAAAGTCGAGGTGGGACGTGCCGTTAACGTATTAGGACACTTGAGTGTAAGCCTTGCCAATCAACTTTCTGATGGAGACGCAGTCTACACCGACTATCACGATCTCGACGGCAATGTTCATCCCAATATCTCCCACTATCCGTTTATCGTCTTGAGAGCGGACAACTCCAACAAAATCAGAAAGCTTCGCCAAGAAGCACTCGATAAAGGCATCCTCTTCTCCGATTTTACTCACACCATGGTAGAAGGTGGCTCTGAAGTACAACAACAAACCACCAAAAACACGCCGGAAGCTGAATTAGAGTATTTGGGCATTTGTTTGTTCGGCGAGACTGAAACTCTTCGAGAGTTGACCAAGAAGTTCAGCTTATATCGCTAAAAGCGCGTGATAGCTCAGTGATCCTCTCATCATTTTTTCATCAAGCTATCTGTACATTGCCACTTTTAGGGTTAGAATCTAGCGCATCTATCAACCAAAAGTGGCAACACTTACAACGAAATTAAGGAGGAATTTATGTCTTTGTGGTGTTCAATCAACCCACGTTTTTATGGCATGAAGGACCGCTCAAGAGTTTCAGATTTCGCGCTGCGATAATCTCGACTTGAGCGAATAATTACCTTTCGACGAAAACACGTCACCCGAGTACTTTCCCTCAAGCTCGAAGAATTATTGTCAGCTATGACAACGGCGTCTTACGCCCAAAATTCTTGAGAACACTATGAGTACTTTTTTAACTGCACAATCATTAACCCTTTCTCACACAGCAACACCAATCTTCAAAGATCTAACGTTTACGATTCATCGTGGCGACAAAATTGGTCTTATCGGTCATAACGGCTGTGGTAAAAGCTCCCTACTCAAACTGCTTAGCGGTCAATTTGAACCAAGCCAAGGCACGGTTGCCAAAGCCAGTTCATGTTTGATGCGTTATGTTGAGCAGCATTTACCTGAGTCTTTAAGCACACATTCCGTATTGGACGCGTTAGCGGAATCCTTATCCGATGATGAGATTTGGCGCGCCGAACTCTTATTGGATGAACTCGGATTTTCAAACACAGAACGACACATGCCGGTTGAGAATTGCAGCGGAGGTCAGCAAATGCGACTCCTGCTTGCTCGTGCGATTATCCATCAACCTGACTTACTGCTTCTGGATGAACCAAGCAACCACTTGGACTTGCCATCGCTCCTTTGGTTAGAGCAATTCCTATCAAACTGGAAAGGCTCATTCGTTTTGGTATCTCACGATCAAACCTTACTCGATCGCGTCACCAACACCACTTGGGTCATGCGAGATCGATCTCTGCATCATTTCTCTCTGCCTTGTTCTCAAGCAAGACAAGCATTGAAAGAGAAAGATGAAACCGATCAACTTCGCCATGCCAGCGAGCAGAAAGAGATCGACCGAATCGAAAAAAGCGCCAAGCGTTTAGCCACTTGGGGCAAAGTCTACGACAACGAAGATCTTGCTCGAAAAGCCAAGACGATGTTTGCGCGCAAAGAACGTTTAGAGGAAGAACAAACCGAACTGACAGAAGGCACACCGTGGGCGCTACAACTTCAAGGTGAGTCAATGCCAGCAAATCGACTGTTAGAGGTTTTGCCTTTCTCGGTAACGCCACCAGACAGTGATTATCACTTGTTTGATATGGCAGAAATGCGCGTCAAAAGTGGCGACCGGGTTGCCGTTCTAGGCAGTAATGGTTGCGGTAAATCGACTTTATTAAACCTGCTTTATCGTCAGTATGATGCCATCCAAACCGACCTAAGCAACCAACATGAGAGTGTAACTTTCCACGATCGCTGTCGCTTGGGTTACTACGATCAATCCCTAAAGCAACTCGACGATCATCAATCCATCACGGATGCGTTGCAGTCGTTTGCCAGCATCAGCAGTGAACAGGCAAAACGTTCGCTAATTGGTGCAGGATTTGAGTACGCAAGACACGAACAGAAAGTCGTCAGTCTAAGTGGTGGAGAGCGAGCAAGGCTGCTGTTTGTTAGCTTAACCCTCGCTCGTTATCACATGTTGTTTTTAGACGAACCGACCAACCATTTGGATATGGAAGGCAAAGAAGAGCTGATTGAAACTCTGCAAAACTTCGAAGGTGCCGCCTTATTGGTGAGTCACGACCGAAGCCTGATAGAGCAAAGCTGTAATCGATTCTGGTTTATTGAAAATGGCTTACTGACGGAGTATTTAAGCGCAGAAGAGGTTTATCAGCGCGTAACTGATACTGCTCCCAAATCTGCCATATCGCATCATTGCAATGAAGTAATGTCGATGGAAACAAACACCGCATCTGATGAGCAATCCGAAGAGCAAATGCTAGAAAGACTGTTGGAGCTGGAAAGCTTGCTGGAAGCCGATTTGGGGCGAAAACCCAAACATCAAAAACCAGCGATGCAAAAGCAGTGGCAGCAAGAGATAGAGGAAATTACGGCGCAGCTATAAAAACAAAGCCGGAGGTAATCTCCGGCTTTCTTTATTGGCTTCGAATTAGATCCACTCAATCTCAGGTCCCGCTGGCACAATCCCATTTGGGTTGATGTGCTTGTGCGAGAAGAAATAATGCAGCTTCATGTAATCAATATCGATGGTGCTGCGAATGCGCTCATCGGCAACCAAATCCAGCATGTAGCGATACAAGTTTTGGTACGCCTTTAGGGGCTTTTTGTTGGCTTTAAAGTGCACTTCATACACCGCCTCGAAACGCACTAATGTTGGCAGCAAGAACAAGTCAGACAGGGTAACGTCGTCGCCATGCAAGTAGCGCGACTGCACCAAACGCTGATCCAGTTGCTCCAGCGCATCAAACAAGGTTTCACTCGCTTGGTCATATTGCGCCTGCGTGGTTGCAAAGCCGACTTGATACACCTTGCCATTCACATTGCTGTGAAGCCATCGATTTAGGCTTTCGATCTCTTCACGCAATGCGGCTGGTACCAACTCCACCGGATGTTTTGCCAAAGGTAGCCAATTCGTAGCGAGGTCCATTGCCATTGCGGCTGAATCATTGCCCACAATCGCATGGTTTTGCTTATCCCACAGTAGAGGGACAGTTACGCGTCCGGTGTAGTCGCTTTTCGCTTTCACATACAACGCCGCTAGATTATCCGCGTTGTATAAAGGATCAGGATGTGCACCATCAAACTCCCAACCATTGCTGTAACGCTTTGCTGCAACGGAAGAGACGGAAATGACCTCGTCCAAACCAAGGTACTTGATCACTAGGTAAGGGCGATGGGCAAATGGACAAGCCAACGACATATACAAGTGATAGCGATCCGCTTCGATCTGACTTGGTAACGCGAATTGATCTTCTGCTGTCAGCTCACTTGCGTCTTTGTTTGGATACCAAACGCCTTGTTCTAATACCGCCATACCTTACCTACCTTTCTTGATTAGCTACCCTGATGAATCACTACTCATGCGAGTATAGATAACTTACAGAGACTTCTCGAAAGACATCATTAGCTCACTCAGTTCCGCTGAGGTCGCAGCATCAAATTTGCCATCTTGGAACTTGTCGTAGAAGCCGCCTAGGCTATATGTGCCTTTTACATCGCCACCCCACCAAGGCATCAATTCAGCCATGGTTTTGATGTTAGTTGCGCCGCCGTTTGCACCCGGAGATGTGCTCACTAGCAGAACTGGTTTCTTAGTGTCACCAAAGAAAGACGTACCTTGAGGTGCGACACGTGATAGCCAATCAATCGCATTTTTCAGGAATGCTGGCATTGAGCCGTTGTGCTCTGGTGATGCAATGATGATCGCATCGTACTCGTTTAACGTTGCACGCAGTTTGTGTGCGTTTTCTGGGATGCCCTGACCTTCAACGTCCAAACCGTACATTGGCAATTCAAAGTCGTTTAGGTCAATGGTGTTTACTTCTGTTTGTGTAGCTTTGTTTGCCAACGCTTGAACCAATAGGCTGTGGATTGATTGGCTGTTATTGCTACCAGTAAATGCGACGATCTTTTTCATATTGGAATCCTAATTACGTTTGCCCCTACTTATGTCGGGCACTCAGTGAATGAGGTGATATTAATTAACTCCCACCAGTGTATAAACACTATAATAGTGGCTATATAGTTCACCAAAAGTGAACAATAAAAACATGAGGAAACTAATGCGTGGATAAGATCAGAGCATTAACCGTATTTCGTCGAGTGGTGGAGCTAGGTAGCTTCGTCGCGGCTGCAGAAGATTTAAACCTCTCAAAAGCCGCAATAAGTAAGAACATCAATGAATTAGAGAGCTATTTGAAAAGCCCTTTGATTAACCGTACTACCCGCAATTTGCACATTACCGATAATGGTCAGCTCTATTATCAACAAGTGTGTCAGGTTCTCGATGCACTCAACAACGCAGACCGCTCAGTGATTGAGTCTTCCCACACATTAAAGGGCACACTCAAAATCAGCATGCCGATGTCATTAGGGTTGATTGAGCTAAACCCCATCATCTGTGAATTTATGAAGCTGCATCCAGAGCTTGCCATCGAAGTGGTGATGAGTGATGAACATATTGATTTGATTGAGCAAGGGCTCGATATTGCCATTCGTGGCGGAGGCGAATTGGGTAACTCTAGCCTACGTTCGCGCAAACTATTGGATATCCGCCGTGTACTTTGCGCTTCCCCTCAATACCTTGAAGAGTCGCAGCCGTTTAAATCTCCACGTGACGTTATACACCATCGCCTACTTAGCTATAGCCTCTCTTCAACGTCTCGCCGCTGGACATTTCAAAATGGCAGCGAGGTACTGGAAGTTGATCTGCCTGCGAGTGTTTACACTGTCAACAGTGGTTTGGCGCTCACCCAAGCGGCATGTGCCGGACATGGGGTTGCGTTGTTGCCAGACTTTTTTGTTGAGCCTCAATTAGCATCCGGTGAATTGGTTGAGATTACCCCTGAATGGCAGATGGAGAAGCACGCGCTGTATATCGTTTACCCCTACCACAAAGAGCTATCGCAAAAGTTACGTGCCTTTATTGATTATGTGGTGGAGAGCTTTCAAGCGCGATTCAGTCGTCAGTCAGATCCGCAGCAGATGTACTCTTCGATTATTAAGCTAGGGTCTTGATAGCAAGGTTTAGCTGAAAAAAAGATAATAAAAAAGCCAAACTGGGTAGTTTGGCTTTTCATCAAAATCATCCTGCTCTTAGACATCGAGCCTACAAGAACAAGAAAACTGAAAGTTTATCGACGGCGGTTGTTAAAACGAGCACGATCTGAGCGTTGCTTAGCTGAACGCTCTTTGTGCGCAGACGCAGCCTTAGCTTGTGAAGCCAGAATCGATTCAACCGTCAGCTCCATTGGCTCACGCGGCTCCAATCCATGACGGAAGGTACGTGCGCGTGGTGGCAGGTTGTACTCGTATTCAGATGCCTTTGGCATGCGCTTGTAGCGGTATAGGTAGAAGTTCTCTACACGCTCACGAGCCCATTCTGTTTTCTTCAGGTATTTAACACTGCTTGCAATGCTTGGCTTGGTGTTGAAACAGTTCATACGCATTGCTGTGTCGAGGATTTCCCAACCGTAATGGTCAACAAGCTGCTGCAACATGTCTTCTAATTTAAGACCGTGCAGAGGATTGTTCTTCTGCAGTTCAATACGTTCTTCGTCGGTCATAAATTCATGGCTCATGAACGGCTCCTTAATTGTGGGTGGCGAGCATTGTACTCACCACCTTACCTCTATTAGGTTTAGATTAAATCACTATTGCGAATAATCTGTTGTATTCGTCGTCTCAAAGACGAACTTTACGTCCAATTATTCACGATGATCGGCGCTTGGTTACGCAGCGCTAAGCACCTTTTGTTGGTGTGCCATGTACTCTTCAAATGTACCTTGGAAACTCACCAACTGTTTGTCTTTTACATCAATGATTGAAGTCGCCAATGACGATACGAACTCACGGTCATGACTAACAAAGATCAAAGTGCCAGTGTAGTCTTTTAACGCGCTGTTTAACGCTTCAATCGCTTCCATATCCATGTGGTTGGTTGGCTCATCCATTACCAAAACGTTGATGTCTTGCATCATTAGCTTACCAAACAGCAGGCGGTTCTTCTCACCACCCGAGCAGTTTTTCGCTTTTTTGTTGGCATCATCAGCGGTAAACAACAAGCGACCTAGAATGCCACGGACCATTAGGTCATTGTGCTTCACGGTACGCCACTGAGAGATCCACTCAAAGATGGTCAGATCATTATCGAAGTCCGCGCTGCTGTCCTGTGGACAGTAACCAATCGAAGCGTTTTCAGACCACTTTACTACGCCCTGAGTTTGCTCTAACTCGTTCACTAGGCAACGCAGCAAGGTCGTTTTACCCACACCGTTTTCACCGATGATCGCAAGGCGAGTGCCCGCTTCAAGTAACAAGTTGCCTTTTTCAAACAACAACTCATCACCAAACGAGTGCCCAAGGTCTTGCAGTTCCAATGCTAAACGATGCAGTTTTTTGCCCTCACCGAAATCAATCGATGGGCTAACACGGCTACTTGCTTTCACTTCGTCGAGTTGGATTTTTTCCATCTTCTTAGCGCGAGAGCTGGCTTGTTTTGCTTTCGATGCATTCGCACCAAAACGGTTTACGAATTCTTGAAGTTCGTTGATTTCAGCGGTTTTTTTCGCGTTGGAAGCCAATAACTGCTCACGACGAAGACCAGATGCTTCAAGGAAGTATTCATAGTTGCCAGGGTAAATACGCAGTTCGCCATAATCGATATCTGCCATGTGCGTACACACAGAGTTTAAGAAGTGACGGTCGTGCGAGATAATGATCATCGTACACTTACGTTGATTCAACTCTTCCGCCAACCAGTTGATGGTGTGAATGTCCAAGTTGTTGGTTGGTTCGTCGAGCAGCAAAATATCTGGATTAGCAAACAGAGCTTGCGCCAAAAGTACACGCAGTTTCCAGCCCGGAGCAACTTGCTGCATCAAACCAAAATGCAGCTCTTCTTCAATACCCGCTTGAAGCAAAATATCGCCAGCACGGCTTTCTGCTGTGTAGCCGTCCATTTCTGCGAATTCGCTTTCAAGCTCAGCGACTTTCATGCCGTCTTCTTCGCTCATTTCAGGTAATGAATAGATGCGGTCACGTTCCTGCTTCACTTCCCAAAGCTTGCGATCGCCCATGATCACAGCATCAATCACGCTGTATTGCTCGAACGCAAACTGATCTTGGCTCAATACGCCCAGTTTCAGCCCCGGAGTAATGGAAACGTTGCCCGAGCTTGGCGCGAGTGCTCCGCTCAGGATTTTCATAAATGTCGACTTACCACAGCCGTTTGCGCCAATCAGACCATAACGGTTGCCGTTGCCAAACTTAGCAGAGATATTTTCGAACAGTGGCTCGGCACCAAATTGCATGGTGATATTGTTTGTACTAATGATAGCGGCGTCCTCGAAGGAAATTTCTTTTAAATAACAAGTTGTTAACTCACTTTCGAGATACGGTTAGAAAAGGGCATATTGAAAGTGGCCGCCATTCTATCTGATTCGCTCAATAGGTGATATAGATCACGCTAATGTTGCGAAGGATTTTTATCAAAAATAAAGCGTGGCTTTAACCACGCTTTGCTTATTAACAACATCTTGGATTAAAAATCGAGATGGTAATTGTTGTTGGATTGATTCAACGAAATCACCCAGTTCTTCTCAGATTCACCAGCATTCATTGGGACCCATTGCGCGTACAACTTGGTCCAATTGCCATTCACCTCTAACTCAACCTGATTGGTTCGGGTCGGATAAATAGTGGTGATGCGTGACATTGGGTCTGCAATCACATCGCCGTTTTCCGCCGTAAATGCCGCTTTAGTATAGAGGTGTAATGCACCATCAGCAGAGCCTTGGTAGTTCATGGACAGAGTAATCGTCTCACCAATATCAAAAGAAAAGTCGCGCTGCGCCACAATGTCTTGCGTATCATCAACCTCGTCAGCAACAGGTGTTGGTGCTGGCGTAGAAGAACCGCCACCGCCCCCGCCTCCACAAGCAGCGACTAAGGTTGAAGCAAACATGATGGTGAGAAGTTTTGTCGAAGTATTCATGTGATGCTCCTTGCTATTCCGTTGCTGAGATAACTTTGCCACTCGCTGGCGCGTTGTACCAACTGGTGTCCGTTTCGCCACTGCTGGTTACCCAAGTTGGGAATCCTGTGTAGGCATGGCTGATGTCTGTGTTCTCGGTTGGGTGATCCCATTCATCACGAATGTTGATTGCCCAAGGCATGTTGTTGCTGGTTAGGAAGTATTCCGAGCCGCCTGTGTCATCATCATGCAGGTTGAACAATGCGTTATTCATGTCCCCAGTGCCTGAGAATGTCTTAAAGTGCGTTTGCCATGTCATACCCGGGAAGGTCGCAACAAAGTCCCCGTGGTACGTACCTTCTGCCGCAAAGATGAATGAGTCATATGGCGGGTAACCGATTTGATCTCGTGCGACTGGCATGGTTAGTTCGACGACCATCTGGTAGCTGAGAATATCGGTCGCTTGCTGATTCAAACAATTGCTCTGAGTACGGTAATAAGTACAACCTGAAGTCAGAACACCAAGCGCATCCAGTTCAGCTCTTAAATCCTCCGATACCACCAACACGGTTTCGCTGCCAGATTGAAGCACCGTATGTTCCACTGCTTGACCATTTTTGGTCACCGTTACCGATGCCACGTTGGACGAATCCACATTAGGCAGCTTCACGGCAAAACCATTAGAATAACCCGCCCCCATTGCTTGTAGGGTGTAATCGACAGTAATGGTCTTCAATTCACGTTGGCCATTCAAAAGTTCGGTCACACGATAGCGCCACACCACATCGTTAAAGTCGTAGTCACCCATTAACGGCCAGCGATCTTCGAATGCCATCGTCGCATACGTATCAGAACTTGGGTAAACCGACGTCACAGTCACCTCTGGGTTGTTCTCTTGGACCAACACTTCGTATTTCGAATCGGTAGTGCCATCGGTGTTCACACCATCTACCGCCGAGAAAGGTGAAATATCCACGGTAAAAATCAAATCGTTGAAATCGTTATCGCCACTCGGACGGCGAATGTCTTCAAAACCAAGTACCAAAAATTCATTCTCGGTATCCAAGAACGCAACGTTATGGCGGCGGTAATTAGCGGTCGTCTCTGGATTCAAACTGGATAAGCTGTAAAAAGGTGTGTTCCAAGGGCCAAGGTAAGGAATGTTGTTATAGGTACTGACATACCAACCATTCGGGATGACGAAAAACGCAAGCGTCTGACCGGCGGTTAACTGCACATCGAGATCGATAGTGTCACCTTCCTGCATGTCACCATCTGGCGCTTTCGAAGCATTTGGGAAGATCACCATGTGCGTTTCGATATCGTCTTTGCTAGTTGGTGGATTGTTAGTGTCGTAGACAAAATAGCCTAGCGAATTTCGATAGCCAGCCCCCTCATTAAGAAACGTCACTGAGGCCGTCGCGTACTCAGCGCCATCAAGCTCGTCATCGATATCAATATTTGAATAGCGTTCCGGTGCAATAAACGCACTGTTAACGTAAGTCCCTTCAGGAAGCATCGAGTACACATTCGTCAGCGTATCCTGAGGTAAGGTTTCCGCAATAGAAGTGGTCTCTAATGGTTTTCCTTTGATGGTGTAGTTTGCATTGTCGCTGCCTGATTCGAACGATAAATCACTGGTAGTGAGTGCGTATCCGGACATCGATACGCAACAACTGGTTAGCGCAATAAGTTTCCCTGCTTTCATATTATTCCCCTCATCAACTGAATCGTTGGTCGTAGAGGGTTAACGCAAATATGATGCCGAAAACACCTTATTTAAAAACAACAAGTTATATCGACTGAAATGCCATTATCAATTTGAGAATTAAGCTGATAAGCAAAGTGAAGCACATTGGGAAGAAACGGAAGGGGCAAATGCCCAAAACAAAAAAGCGTCCCGAAAGACGCTGTTAATATCAATTAGTATGAATCTATGAACGCGAAGCCATTGGGTGGCTTGGACTCATCTCTAGTAAGTCCCACAGGTTGCCATAGAGATCTTCAAATACAGCGACTGTGCCGTAGTCCTGCTCCGTTGGCGGGCGAACAAACTGAATGCCCAGCTCTACCATTCGGTTGTAGTCGCGCCAGAAGTCATCGGTGTTCAAGAATAGGAATACCCGTCCACCAGTTTGATTACCGATGAAGTCATGCTGCTCTGGCTTAGACGCTTTGGCTAGCAATAATGTCACACCATTAGAACCCGGTGGAGAAACCACAACCCAGCGCTTATCTTGCTCTGGTTGGTACGTATCTTCCACCAGCTCAAACTTCAGCTTATTCACATAAAAGTCTATCGCTTCATCGTAATCTTTTACGACCAAAGCAATATGGATAATGGATTGTTTCATCGCGTTATACCTTTAGTTTTCCGCTGATTACCGTCTTTGCGGAGCCAATCAGTTTAATGCGTCCGTTCTCTAACAGTTCGGTTTGTAAATGTCCACCGCGGGCTGAGGCTTGATAAGCGCGGAACTGATTTTGACCGAGTTTTTGCGACCAAAACTGAGTCAGTGCGCAGTGGGCTGAGCCTGTGACAGGATCTTCATTCACACCCACCCAGGGGGCGAAGTAGCGCGAGATAAAGTCGAGATCCGGAGAATTCGATTGAGCAGTTACCACCACGCCACGCCCTTGAATGTTCTTTAATGCGTCAAAGTTAGGCTCGAGTTCCAACACGGTTTTTTCATTGTCGACTTCAATAAAGCCTTTGCTGTCAAATTGAGCATAAGAAACCACCTGCTCCGCTTTCAATCCAAGTCCTGCTAGCAATGCGATGTCTTGTTCAACATCCATTTCAAACTGAGTAGCAGGAAAATCGAGCTCAATCGTCGACTGGTTTACTTTTGCATGTAACTCACCTGAGAGGGTTTGAAAGGCAATGGTATCGCCAACCTTTGCTAATCCTTGTTCTTTTAAGATTTGCGCTGTAGCTAATGTGCCATGACCGCATAGCGCCACTTCTACCTTAGGTGTGAACCAGCGCAATCGCATGTCTTTCAAACAGAGAAAAGCGGTTTCTGATACCGCCATTTCTTCAGCGATAGAGAACATCAATGCTTCTGGTAAAGGTTCTTGTGAAAGGCAAACTCCGGCAGGGTTTCCTTTAAAAGGTTCAGTGGTGAAAGAGTCCACTTGGTAGATATCGAGATCCATGATGCGCTTCCTAACATTGCGATTTTGGCAAGGTGCCAAACAGCTTATCGGTTTCATGGTAAAGCGACAATGCATGCCCTGATTGTTCTTGCAAAACACAAATAAAAGGCACCTTTCACGGTGCCTTTTTACATTCTGATGCTTGTTCAGCTCAAACTAATAACGTTCAATTTACCTGAACGAAACTTTAAAATTACTAGATATAATTAACCATTCATATTGGATATCTTATTCCCGTGCTTTGACGGACATCAAAAACAAATCGTTTTTCCTGCCTCTTCAACACTTCTTTGGATGCTCACCCAAAGGAAATAAATAAGAAAAATCAAACTCATAGGTATTTGATATGAAACAGCCTTTAAAAGCGTTAGTGCTGGCTCTGGGGTTATCTCTCGGAGCCGCCAACAGTTACGCACTCTCTCTCGAACCGCTAGACAAAGATTTTACTTTGCAACTTCTTGGTTCTGGCGGACCAATCTCTGATGACCTTCGTGCCTCGTCTGGTGAACTGGTTTGGTGGAAAGGAAAATCACGCGTGATGATCGATGCCGGTGGTGGTGTCTATCTGCGTTTTGGGCAGGCGGGCGGCAAACTGGAAGACTTAGATTTCCTTGGTTTAAGTCACTTTCACACCGACCACGTTGCCGACGTTCCAGCCCTGCTAAAAGGGGGGTACTTCTTTGATCGTGAAGATCCTCTCGATATCGCGGGTCCAGAAGCGGGCTCTGCATTTCCTAGCTTGACTGGTTACATGGAAGCGCTTTTCGACGGTGATGAAGGCGCGTACGCATATTTGAACGGTTTGTTTGATGGCAGCGATGGCTTGTTCCCTGTCACCATTACCGATGTGCCATACAAAACTTCCCAAGGCACCAAGGTGTACGAGCAAGATGGGTTAACCATTTACGCACTGGGTATCCCACACGGCGACGTTCCTTGTCTCGCTTTTCGAATCGAAAGTGCCGAAGGCGTGATGGTGATTTCCGCCGACCAAAACGGCAGTAACCCTGACTTCATCGACTTTGCTAAAGGTGCCGACATTTTATTGATGCCATTAGCCATTCATGAAGAAGCCGACGAAGTTTCGTCATTTATGCACGCTAAGCCATCAGTTGTCGGCAAGATCGCCGCAGAAGTGAATCCAAAACTCTTGGTGCTTAACCACTGGATGGGCTTAGGTCTAAAACTTAAACCAGCTTCCATCAAGATCGTTAAAGAGTACTACCACGGTCAAGTTATTGCTGGTCACGATTTATCTAGCTACCCAATGAGCGCAGCGAAGGAGATGTCTCATGAACAATAAACTTGCTCTATCTATCGCGATGACATCTGTCATTACTTTGAACTCAGGCATGGCGTTTGCCGATGCACCCACAGAAGCTCCCGTAGAGGCTCAATCCAGCTCTCAACATGGCGGTAAGTGTGCGGCTGGTAAATGTGGTACAGAGAAACGCTTTGAGAAACAAGAACTAAAGAACGATCCACAAGGTCGCTTGGTACGCGCTCGTGACGGCAAATGTGGCGTGACTGGCGAAGGTATTAACCCTTCAGAAGAAACCATCAAACTCACCAAAAGCAAAGTAACAGGTGGCGTATGCGGACAATAACCGATACATCAAAAGGGATTGGGCTGCGCAGCGAACACGTTGATTTGCTGTGTCAGTTGCCCGAGCACCCAGATATCGATTTCCTCGAATTAGCGCCGGAAAACTGGATGAATATTGGCGGCTTAAAACGTGAACAGCTGCAAGACATTGCGAAATATTATCCGCTTGTCGCTCATGGCTTGAGCTTATCGATTGGTGATTGCCAACCGTTAAACGAGTCTTTTGTACGAGACGTCGCACGCTTTCTCGATGAATTTAATATCGACATCTATAGCGAACATCTGAGTTTCTCTAGAGACAATCAGGGCTATTTGTATGAACTGCTTCCGATCCCTCGACATAAAGAGAACATTCCGTATTTGGTCGAACGCATTCAACGCGTGCAAGACATTATTCACCGTCCATTGGCGTTAGAGAATATCTCTTACTACCACGATTACGGACATGAAATGCCAGAGGGCGAGTTTATCGCTGAAGTGAGTGACCGCAGTGGATGTGAGCTGCTTATCGACATCAACAATGTGTTCGTCAACAGCCGAAATCATCATTTCTGCCCTTACGACATGCTGAGTACTTTACCAAGCGACGCGATTCGTTATTACCACATTGCGGGTCACTTGAAAGAGCGTGATGACTTCTTGCTCGATACCCATGGTAAACCAGTGCCTGATGAAGTGATTGATCTGGCTCGTTACACCTACTCGGTGCATGGCAGCAAGCCTTTGCTTCTTGAGCGCGACCACAATGTGCCGTCGCTGCTTGTTCTGGCCGAAGAGCTTCGCAGCATTCATGGTGAGATCTTGGATTTCAGCCAAACACTCGAAGTGTTGTGTAAGGAGGTGCTCAATGCTTAATCCTCCGAACAAAATGCGCGCGCAAACTGAGTCCCTAACGGCTCTGATTCGCACACCTATGAATCAGCATGCGCTGTGTCGATATAGCGAATTTATCCGCGACAACATCTTGGGTGTCGTTGCGAATACGTTCCCTCTATTTTCTTCGCAGTTCGCTGATGAACAACTTGAGCGCATGGTGGATGACTTTGTGGTGATGCATGGCGCATCCGAGCCTGAGTTTCATCATATTGCCACCGAGTTTGTTCAGTTTTTGCAGCAGAAAGCGCATCAAGATTCCAGCTCCATCTCTGCCGATCAGAAGGCGTTATTGGAATATGAATGGGTGGCGTTCAATGTAGAAATTGACACCTTAGTCGCGGCATTCAATTCACCCTCGAATCCGATATTCGAAGAGAATCAAGTGCTGCAACTCAACCCAACATTAAAGCTGGTCGAAGTGCCTTTCTTGCTGCATCAAGACTCCGTGACTTTCCTAACTGACAGGCGTCACCCTGTGTTTTATGGCGTGTTTCGGAACTCACAACATCATGTGATATCGCAAAAGCTCAGAGAAGTGGATGTCGCATTGATTCAGCTATTACAACAGCAACCAAACCTGACTCTGGCGCAACTACAACAAATGATTGCTCAGCAACTCGCCAGATTCAGTTTCATGGAGTGGGCTCAACACTTCAGTGAACTAGGACTCGTCAGCGTCCGCCCTTCAGGAGAAAAATTATGATTAAGTCAGCCCTCAATTGGTTCGACGGTCTCGTCGAGAAATGCAAAAGATACGATTACTTAGCGTTGCTTGCGATTCGTCTCTACCTCATTCCGGTCATTTTCGTTGGCGCTCGCTCTAAGGTGCTGGGCTTCTCTGGCACCGTCGCGTGGTTTGGCGCGTCCACCGCAGATGGTGGTTTGAACTTACCATTTCCCGAGTTGTTAGCGTTTCTTGCCGCAGGTACGGAAGTGCTTGGCTGTATTTGTATCGCTTTGGGTTTGTTTACCCGAGTGATGTCGATTCCGATGATTTTCTTGATGAGTGTTGCGAGCGCGATGGTGCACTGGAAACACGGTTGGGATGCCATCGCCACCAGCGGCATGGAAGCAACGGTGCGTTTGAACGGCTTTATTGAATGGTTAGCGACCAACTTCCCAGGTCGATACAACTACATCACCGAATTGGGCGACCCAGTAATGCTCAACAACGGTATGGAGTTCGCAGCCACCTACTTTGTGATGTTGCTGGTGCTGTTCTTCTACGGCGGTGGTCGCTATGTAAGCTTGGATTACTGGTTGAGAAAACCTTTCTCTCGCATACCAGCAAAGGCGTAATTCAAGTGCACCCAAGCTTTAACGCTTAATTAAACAGACTAATAATAACCTTATCTAACCCGCTACTCTGGTAGCGGGAAGGAGTCCTTATGTTTGCAGATGTCGTTGATCTGTCGCGGTTTCAGTTCGCTAGTACCGCACTCTATCACTTTATATTCGTCCCACTGACCATAGGTTTGTCTTTCTTGCTGGCCGTTATGGAGTCTTTGTACGTCATGACGGGGAAAACCATCTACAAGGACATGACCAAGTTCTGGGGTAAGTTATTCGGGATTAACTTCGCCGTGGGCGTGGCGACCGGTCTTACCATGGAGTTTCAATTTGGTACCAACTGGGCGTATTACTCTCACTATGTGGGCGATATTTTCGGGGCGCCACTTGCCATCGAAGCCTTGATTGCCTTCTTCCTCGAATCCACCTTAGTCGGCATGTTCTTCTTCGGTTGGGATCGATTGTCAAAACGCCAACACTTGTCGGTCACTTGGCTGACAGCGCTAGGTTCTAACTTCTCTGGGTTGTGGATTTTGATGGCGAATGGCTGGATGCAAAACCCAGTCGGCGCAGAATTCAATTACCAAACCATGCGAATGGAGATGATCAACTTTGCTGATGTGGTGTTTAACCCCGTCACGCAAGTGAAGTTTGTTCATACCGTGGCTGCCGGTTACACCACAGGTGCTTTGTTTGTAATGGGCATCAGTGCTTACTACTTACTCAAAGGCAGAGATATCTCTTTCGCTCGCCGTTCGTTTGCGGTGGCATCTGCATTTGGCATGGCTGCAATTGTGTCGACATTGATGCTGGGTGATGAATCGGGTTACGAGCTTGGTGACGTGCAACAGGTAAAACTCGCGGCAATTGAGTCCGAATGGCACACCGAAGAAGCACCCGCCTCGTTCACGCTATTTGGCTTACCAAACCAAGAAACCATGGAAACCGACTACGCCATTAAAATTCCATATCTAATGGGGATCATCGCGACTCGCTCGCTGGATGAGCCAGTGATGGGCTTACGCGATCTGATGGCGCAGAACGAAGATCGTATCCGCGATGGTATCCAAGCTTACGGCATGCTAGAGGAACTTCGCGCAGGTAACGACAGCCCTGAAAACATCGCTCAATTCGATGAGATGAAGAAAGATCTCGGCTACGGTCTGCTATTGAAGAAATACACCGAGAACGTCACCGATGCGACTGAAAGCCAAATCAAGCAAGCGGCGCAAGACACGATTCCTCAAGTGGCACCACTATTCTGGAGCTTCCGAATCATGGTGGCGTGTGGGGTATTAATGTTCGCGATTATCGGTTTGTCTTTCGTCCAAGTCTGCCGCAGAAAATTGGGTTCGAGCCCTTGGTTATTGAGAGCGGCACTATGGGCGATTCCATTGCCTTTCATTGCTTGTGAAGCGGGTTGGTTCGTTGCCGAATACGGACGTCAACCATGGGCAATTGGTGAGGTACTTCCGGTCAATATGGCGGTATCTAACCTCGCACCAAGTGACATTTGGATTTCGCTCGGCTTTGTTTATGTACTCTACACAGCGTTCTTGATTGTAGAAATGTTCTTGATGGTGAAGTTTGCCAAACGTGGACCAAGCGTGCTTAAAACGGGTCGCTATCACCACGAAGAAAACAACAAAAAAGACAAACAATCCGACACATTCAAACTGATTGATCAGCACTAAGGAGGCACTATGTTTGATTACGAAAACCTACGCCTATTTACTTGGGCGATCGTTGGTGTGCTGTTGATTGGTTTTACCATCACCGACGGATTCGATATGGGGGTAGCCGCGCTGCTCCCTGTTATGGGGAAAAAGAACCTAGAGCGCCGCGTAATGCTTAACGCTATCGCGCCGCACTGGGACGGCAACCAAGTTTGGCTGATTACCGCTGGCGGTGCCATCTTCGCGATATGGCCCTTGGTATACGCCGCAGCGTTCTCCGGATTCTATATTGCCATGCTGTTGGTGCTCGCATCCCTTTGGTTGCGTCCTATTGGTATGGATTACCGAGCTAAAATCGATAATCCGCAATGGCGCAATGTGTGTGATGTCGCCTTGTTCATCAGCGGTGTTATTCCACCAATTATCTTTGGGGTTGGCTTCGGTAATTTGTTGGTTGGCGTACCGTTCGAGTTAAACAACTTGCTGATGCTCGATTATCAAGGTGGGTTCTTTGACTTGCTCACTCCATTCCCAATTCTGTGTGGCTTGGTGAGTTTGACCATGGTGGTGACGCAAGGTGCTGCTTTCCTTCAAATGAAGACAAAACATGATCTACGTGCACGAGCACAAAACATCACGTTGTGGGGTGCGGGTGCAACCATGATGTTATTTATGTTCGGTGGTTTGTTTGCGGCATCGCAATCCGGTTACATCATCATCGGCGCGATGCTAAAAGATGGCATTTCAAACCCACTCAACAAACAAGTGGTGAGTATTGCTGGTGATTTATTGCATAACTTCAGCGAAATGCCACAACTTTGGCTGATTCCCTTCACTGCGGTAACCAGCTTACTCGTGTGCTTTTGGGCAACCGTCTCTCGTCGTGCTGGGGTGGCGTTTACTATGTCGAGCATTGCGATTGCTTGCATCATCTTAACGGCAGGCGTCACCTTGTTTCCGATGATCATGCCGTCAAGCATCAACCCATCGCACAGCTTAACGTTATGGGATGCCACATCGAGTGAGAAAACGCTTGGCATTATCTCTATCGTTGCCATCATCGTTGTGCCTGTGATTCTGGGCTACACCGCATGGTGTTACTACAAAATGTTCGGACGTTTGGATAACAACTACATCCGCAGCAACAGTTCATCACTCTATTAAGGAGGCATGTATGTGGTACATGTGTTGGGTACTTGGCGTGTTACTCGCCTGCGCCTTTGGCGTCATTAATGGTTTATGGCTAGAGAACGCAGGACGCTTTGAAGAGGATGAGTTCTAATTTCTCACTTCATAATGGAACATTCTCAATAACAAACGCCCTCATTCACGAGGGCGTTTGTTCATCTCAATGAATTTACTCTGCCGACAATCGATAGCGGCGCACTTCGTATTGGTCTTGTTCTGAATAAAATGTATTGAGAAACTCGCCACCCGCCTTTTCGATCACGCGCCTTGATGCGGTATTGTTCACATCACAAGTAACGATAGCGCTGTCTTCTATAACCTCGGCTTTCACCCAATTCAACATGAATGTGGCGATGCCTTTGCCTTGAGCATCTGGCGCGGTTTCGTAACCAATATGCCCTATCACATTTTCAAGATAGTCGTTATTACCATCACGAACCCGAATCGAACCAAGTATCACCCCTTCCTCTATACAGAAGTATGTCGAAGACGGCGTCCAACCTTCCGGCAAGCCTTCGCCTTTCGCGTATCCAATTCGTTTTTTCAGCAACGCTTCACTGTCGCTTTGGGCGATGATGTACATTTCCATTCCCGCCAGAGCACACTTTTCAACATACTGCTCAAACGCTTCAAAATGGCTGAGATTGGCTTTAACTATTTCCATATAGCACCATCTTTTCAGGCTTAAATATCACAAAAAATAAAGCTCAAAAGAAGGACATTACTTTTGAGCTTTCATTATGTTCTTAAGCTGTGTATTTAGATTTCACCAGATTTGATTTTCTGTTGAGCATCGCTAATTGTCTGCTCTCCAAATAAGATCTTAATCATCGACTCGATACGCTTGGTATCTGTACCAAATTTGTCCAAATTACCATTGTTTGGCGCTTTAAATTCAACTTGACCAACTTTCTGGTCATTTTTATAAGCGTTAATCTTTGCATCCGCAATAAAGGTTCTAAAGTCCCAACTCCAGCGAGACACATAGGTTAGCGTCAGTTCATCTGCCTTAGGTGCAGTGCCATCACTGACCACTGTACATTTACGCGCAGTGTCTAAGCACCATTCTTGCAAAGAATCTAAGAACACTGCTCTTGTCGCATTATCTTTTACGATGGTGATTTCTTTGCTTTGATTCGACTGCGCAATCGGCTCAGCCGTATATTTAGGTGCGGAACAACCTGCTAATACAACAGGAAGAGCTAGAACTAGAGCTTTTTTAAACATATTTTTTCTCTGCTTATAAATAACAACCAATGACGCCAAATGAATAATCAGCATCGAATGTTGGATACTGACAGTTTTCATTCAATGCCTCAATAATCTTTCTCACAAAATCAACAGGATAAATACATTCTAGTTCGATGATTATTACGAAACTAATGGCTCGATGTTTTCTGCAAATAAGCACTCAAGAGGATAAGGCAAAGCAAGTGTCGGCATATCTGATCTCGAGAACCAAGCCAGCTCGATCGTCTCCTCATCTAAGTCTTCTGCAAACTGTCCTGTTTGTTGACACTTAAACATGATCACTGTGTATTCAACTTGGTCTCCGTTTGGATAAGCAAAACCAAATCCCTCTCCACCGAAAACACCGAGCACACGTTCAACTTCAACCGCGAGTCCGGTTTCTTCTCTTACTTCTCGAATCACAGCTTGCGAAGGTGACTCACCTGGTTCAATCATGCCTGCTGGTAAGCTCCAACTGCCATCAGATTTCTTTTGCAACAGAAGTTGGTTGTTTTGATTGAGGATCACCACAGCAACACCTGGGATCATTAATACTTGATTACCAACTTTGCTGCGTAGCTCTTTTAGGTAGTGACTGGCACTCATTTATCTTCCTTGAACTTAGTGTTTAGTTTCTCACCAGACATTCATTTTGAAATACAACAAGAAACAGCTGATAAAGATCAAGCCACACCATGAAAAAAAGCTTATCGCCTTCTGTTCAGTCGTTGCTTCCTCAGGATCTGGGTGCAAAATGCCATAAAGGCAGGCAATGGGGATCAACTCGTAAGTTTTGCCAATGTATTGATGCCCCATTTCGAGAAATGGTGGAATGTACAAATACACCACAGCGTAAGTAATAAAATAAAGTATGCCGAGGAGCCGGTTCAAGCCAATGACTTGCCCTTCTCGATAAAACCAAATTAACGCCGCTACCCCTGCAAGTATTGCGATGAGTAAAAACATCCGTTCTTCTACCCTTCTTTTTAATTTTCTCCCACCCTATTTAAACCACTCAATTAATCAATCAGTTATGCAACTAAACACGATACAGCTCAAATAGAAAAAGGCACCAATTGGTGCCTTTGTGACGCTCTGACGCGCTTATTAGTACGTCACTTTCAGTGCTTCGCGCGCTTTCAGGTTCTGCGCCGCATGCTTAGGCGCTTCTGCCAAGACATCTCGGTTGCCTTGCTCTGCTTTTCGATTCAGTTTCACTGAGGTGATTTGCCAGTTATCACCTGCTCGTTGCAAACCAAACTCGTATTCACCCGAAACCGCCCAGAAACCTTCTGCACCGAGCCAATGACTTGCGATGAAATCCACTATCGCACTCGCCTTATCGCCATCAATAGAGACGCGTAGATTGCTCAAGTCATGGAATGTCGCATCAAACCCAGGCAGGAATCCCGCCCACTGCTGCATTAAATCTTGGCGTTTAACTTGTTGAGCTTCACCGCCAAACAGCGAAGTGTAATCCACCGTTAATTCTGGAGCGAACAGTCGACCTAAGTATTCAAATGCGCCTTGGTCTGCCAAAGCCGAGAAGCTGTTAATGTTGCTACGAATTTTCGCTTCGTCCAAGGACATGGTTTGAGCATTCACATTCATGGCAATCACTCCGATAAACATAAACCACAGTTGTTTAAGCTTCATCACGTGATTCCTTATAGGTTCGCTTCGAAGTGATCTACAACTTCATCGACAGCCAGTTTTACCGCTTCTGGTTGGTCATAGAAATCGAATTGATTGATGTCGTATAACCATACTGCGTTAACGTTGCTACCAGCATTCTCGATGTAACGATGCGCACCAGCAGGCAGAGCCATGGCTTCAGATGCCACCATTAGCACTGGTTTATCTTGTGTTGCTGCGCTTGCTTGAGCGTCGTAGTTCAACCAACCAGTCCATGATGCAACGTTGTATTGGTTGTCATATTCAGGAATCAAACCACGGTCAGTCTCTGTGTAGTAAGGCGCTTGGAACATCAACGCGTTTTCATTGGTTGTGCTTGCCGCTTCGATGTAAACCGGAGTCGCTGAATGTGCTGCCTCTTCCGCAGCTGCGAGTAAGTTTTTCGCGCTTTCTTCGCCACCATAAATTTCAGTCGCCATCGCTTTATCGTGCAGCCAAGGAGCAACCACTGCCACTGCTTTTACTTTGTCATTACCGGCAACCGAATCTAGCATGTAGCCCGCCGATGCACAGATACCCAAACCACCGATGCGTGATGCATCAACGCCATCGAGTTGACTCACCGCTTCAATCACCGCGCGAATGTCTGCGGTTTTACGTGCAGGATCTTCTAAGTACATCACATGGTCTTTGCTTTCACCCCAACCACGGAAATCAAACGTCAATGCAGCGTAACCTCGCTCTGCCAATGCTTGAGCATAAACCGCCGGCATCTGCTCTTTCACCGTTGTCCACGCACCCGTCACGATAACAACTGGGGCATTCTTTGCACCTTTTGGTAAGTACAGGTTTGCAGCTAGTTGACCAACTTGAGTATTGAGTTCGATGTGTTTCATGGTGGTGTCCTCTAAAGCTAGGTTAGTGTTATTGTCATTTGCAGAAACTGAGTGAGCTAAGGTGGTAAACGGCAAACTACCTAATAGTAGTAAAAGCGATTTCTTAAACATGGCATCCTCTCTGTCTTATGTTTTGCCTATGCTGTCCGGCTAACTTGGGTATAGATTAGCGCTGCACCGCGAGAGAAGATTGAACATTCCTGCCCAAGTTTTTGTACTTTATTGCCCCCTCAATGAGTTGACGAAATGTGCAAAACTCGGCTAATTTCAGCTAGCAAGTGGAAGAGAACAAAGGAAAGAAAATGAAGTCCGAGCTAAAGTTTTATGACTCTGAATCTAATGCGCTATCAAGCTGTGGCGACGTGCTGGATATTGAGTTTTCAAACCATGGATTAGATTGGTCGGGCGTATTGGTAGAAAAAGGCACGTCCCCTTATTTCTATCCGAAGAATGTCCACACCCCATACTTCTACTTTGCATTGGCACTAGAAAAAGATTTGAATTGGAGTGTTGAAAAAGATGGCACGTTCGCCGATCTAAAAACCAGCCCGGGCAACATTTGGATTAACCCACCGAAAACCCCGTTTACCCATGACGTGGCAGAGCCTTGTTATTTCGTGATTTTAGCGATTGAAGAACAAGAGTTTTTCTCACACTGCCCGCTTAATTTAGAGGGAATTGAGCTGCAATTTTTGAACAACTACAACGTGTTGGATGAGACCATCAAAGGCATCATTGAGCTGTTTATGTTGGAAGCAAAAGCCAAAGGGCGAAATGGCAAAATCTACCTCAATAACTTGGTTTCACTGCTGGCAACCCACTATATCCAAAACTACTCCAACTACTTTGACCTTAAGAACAACCAGCTTGCTGCCTCTAAGTTAGACCAACACCAAGTCGATAAGATTGACCAATACATCGAAGAAAACATCGGCGACAACATCGCGGTCGATGACCTCGCAGACTTGCTCAGTTGCAGTAAGTTTTACTTTTTGAGGGAATTCAAAAAGCTTATCGGCGTAACACCTTATCAGTACCTGATGAACAAGCGCTTGGAGCAAGCACGAGTGGCACTCTCTTCTGGTTCAGTCAATATCGCTTCAACGGCGCACGAGCTTGGCTTTAATGACCAATCCCACTTTACTCGTGCCTTCAAAAACCATTTCGGCATGACGCCGGGACAATTCGTCAAACAACAAGAAAGCTAATCTTAAGACTGGTTAGCTTTCTTCCACTGTAAAGGGTGTAGTAGATCTTGCGGTAAAATGCGCCACAAGTATATGGGTAAATAAACTCAGACCAAACCGCAAAAAGGCACCAATCGGTGCCTTTTGTTTTACTTAGTCAGTGTACTTACAGTTCGTGCTCAGTACGTGCGATGATGTCATCTTGCGCATCTGGTGATAGCGCGGTGAAGAAGGCTGAGTAGCCTGCAACTCGCACAACAAGATCACGATATTGTTCAGGGTTCTTCTTCGCAGCTAGCAAGGTCTCACGAGAGACGATGTTATATTGCACGTGCCAACCTTTGTGGTGGTTGAAGAAGGTACGAATCAACATAGAAAGCTTGAGCTTATCCCCTTCAGACTCAACCGCCGCCGGGCTTAACTTCTGGTTAAGCAGCACGCCACCAAGGATCTTATTCGCTTGGATCTTACCGACCGAGTTGTATACCGCTGTTGGACCTAAACGGTCTGAGCCAGATGACGGGCTTGCACCTTCTGCCAATGGCGTTTTCGCTTTACGACCGTCCGGCGTTGCCATGGTTGAAGCGCCGAATGGGACGTTTGCCGAGATACTTGATGTACCTGCGTAGTAACCGCCGCCAATTGGACCACGCCCATGACGCGTATTAACGAACTGTTCTAGCTCATCAATGTACACTTGGTAAGCGTCTGCCAGTAGTTGGTCTACTGCGTCATCATCGTTACCGTATTTTGGTGCAAAGTTGATAAGACGTTGGCGAAGCTGTTCGTTCTCCATGCCGTCGAAATCTTCTGCCAATGCTTTTGCCAACTCTGGTTGGGTGATTTGCGCGTCATCGAAAACAAGGTGCTTGATGGCAGCTAGGCTGTTACCCAAGTTTGCGATACCGACTTGCAAACCAGATACCCAATCGTATTTCGCGCCGCCTTCTTTCACGGTTTTACCGCGAGCCAAACAGTCATCCACTAGCGTTGAACAGAAGATGTCTTGTGCCTGCTGTTCAAGCACGCTGTCCACTACCGTATCAATCTCAATCGATTTACGGGTGTAGTAGCGGATTTGCTCTGCCCAAGAAGCTGTCACTTGCTCAAAGTTCTCAAAGTTACCTTTTGCTAATGACTTATCGTGTGGCAAGAAAGCTTTACCCGTTGTTGCATCCACACCTTCGTTCAATGAAGCTAGCAAGATACGAGCGAAGTTAATGAAGCTCATGCCCGTACAACGGTAACCCCATTTGCCCGGAACTGCGGTCTCGATACAGCCGATAGATGCGTAGTTGTAAGCGTCTTCTTTCTCTACACCAAGCTTGATGAATTCAGGAATAACAATCTCATCGTTGTTGAACGCTGGCATACCGAAGCCGCATTTAATCACTTCAATACAGCCCATTAAGAACTCTTGGTTTAAACCTTCATGGTAACGCACACTCAAGTTAGGTTGCGTCGAACGTAACTGACCACAAGATTCCAGAATCGCCCAAGAAAGTGGATTCACTGCATCTTCAGGCTCACCCTTTTCATTCAACTTCTGACCGCCGATACACACGTTTTGATACAGCGGAGAACCTGCCGATGCTTTTGAGTGTGCACCAGAGCGAATCTTGTTTACTTCAAGCAACTTCAACCAGCAGCTTTGTAAAAGCTCTAGTGCAAAGTCTTTTTCAATCGCGCCGTTTTCGATATCGCGAACATAAAATTCGTTTAGGAATTGGTCCATACGACCGAAAGAAACCGAGTGACCATTCGATTCGATTTGTAGCATCAACTGAACAAAGTAGCTCAATTGCAGTGCTTGCCAGAAGTTTTCTGGTGCGTGGCTTGCTACATGACGACAGTTTGCAGCAATGCTTTCTAATTCAGCTTTGCGTAGGGGGCGCGTCTCTTCTAGCGCCATTTTTGCCGCCAATTCAGCATAGCTCAGCATGTGATCTTGAATCGCAAGCAGCACGATTTCGACTGATTTGTAGAACTGCTCTTTCTTCAAGCCTTCAAAGGTCGAAACATCATTGTTAGCACGGTGCTGACGAACATCCTCTAGCAAACCGTTCATGCCTAGCTTCAAGATTTTCTCGTTATCCACCGCAAGGTGCGCGTCACCCGAAGTCATGTTGCCTTCGGCTTTAATGATGGTGCTGGCTAAAATTTCTTGCTGCTCATCAGTAAACAAACCATAACAACGGTCTTGAACAGTTTTACCGCGCCAATACGGTGTGATGCTGTGGATGCTTTGCTTATCTTCTTCAGTGACCGCAAAGCCTGCACCAGGACGGTCGGCTAGCTCATCAATTTCCGCTTCAATCCAACGCACTGTGTATTCTGGGAAAATAGGCGCAGCCCGTACTTTGCTCGCTTGGTTACCGACGATTAGCTCATCGTGTTTAATCCAAATAGTACGAGTGCGTAAGTGCTCTTGCAGTGCTAGCGCACGTTGAACAATCACAGGTTTGTCTTCGTTTGCTTGATAAGCACGAGTGTATGCCTCTGCGCGCTCGGTACAGACAGGTGGCGTTACGATATTTACCAGTGCCGATTTGTGCGCTTTGATACGCTCAGGAAGGTAATTCAGGTCCATAGTTAACCTCTTACAATCACGTTAAGTTGGGTGTTTTCGCTTGCGTATTGCATGGCGCTTTCTAGCAGTTCTGGTTTGTTTAGTGGCTTGTCAGAACACTCGTAAGGCATATCGAGCAAACGGTATTTATTGATGCCGAGCGTGTGGTACGGCAGCAAGTGAAGTTCTTGGCAGCTTTCTAGTGAAGCCGCAAAATCGATGATGTCTTTCAACTCTTCGATGGTGTCATTGAACCCCGGCACAACGGGAACGCGAATCACAATGCGTTTCGCGATAGGTGCCAGTTTTCGGAAATTGTCTTTGATGCGTTTTAGTGAACCTTTCGCCCAGCTAAGAAACTTTTCTTCGTCGGTGTGTTTTAAATCCGCCAACCAGCAATCAATATGCGGCGCGGCTTTTTCGACGTTCTTCCACGGCACATGCATACACGATTCAATCGCAGTCGAGACTTGGTTGTCATGCAGACGCTGTGCGAGTTCTGCCACCAAATCCGCTTGCATGAGAGGCTCACCACCGGAGAAGGTCACGCCACCTTGGCTTTGGTCGTAGAAAGGTTTGTCTTTCATTAAGGTGTCGAACAGCATGTCTGATTTCGCTTCTTCACCGCAGACGGTCAGTGCTTGCGTAGGACATACGTTTCGCAGCGCGATCAGTTGGTCTTCTTTGATGGCTTTGCGATTAATGATGATCTGGTTGTCGATACGTTGAATACCATCGCTCACCGTTTCACTACCCGCCGTGGTTTGAGTTGTAGCTTGATAAGCAGAAACGCACAGCTGGCAATCTTCCATGCAGCTTCGCTGATCAAAAAGCAGTGAATGCTTTTCGCTGCGGCTTTCTGGGTTTTGACACCAAGGGCAAGACAAGCTGCATCCTTTAAGAAAAAGAATGGAACGAATGCCATCGCCATCATGGGTAGAGAATCGTTGGATATTGAAATACATCTCTGCTTGCCTCTTGGTCTGTGCTACCGCTGTGTACCTAATTCGTTTCTTTTGCTCGTTGAGTCTTATGAACAGCTTTTCTGTTTTCTAACTGAAAGCTTCATTTGAGCCTTTACAAGTTTCACTTAACTTTCATTTAATGAAATTATTATAGTTTCAAATGAAATTTCAATTGATCAAAATCAAGATCTCGTTCGATTGTCAGATCTATAGTGATCCCATCATCAAAACGAAGATTTTGTTTAAGGTAGAAACCATGATTGAACTTTATTTAGATACTGCTGATGTGGCAGAAGTAAAACGCTTTAACCAGTGCCTACCGCTAAAAGGCGTGACGACAAACCCAAGCATTTTGGCGAAATCAAAACAGGGACTGAATGAAACCCTAGCAGGCATGCAAGAAGCACTTGGCGGTACACCTCGCTTTCACGCTCAAGTCGTGAGTTCAACCGTCGAAGGCATGGTGGCAGAAGCACGCCAACTGAATGAATTGCCTTACGATATGGTGGTAAAAGTGCCAGCCACAGAAACCGGCTTGGCAGCAATTAAGCTAATGAAAAAAGAGGGAATTCAGGTTCTTGCTACTGCTATCTATTCAGCTCAACAAGGTTTCCTAGCGGCACTGTGCGGTGCAGACTACCTAGCACCTTACGTAAACCGCATTGATGCGATGAACGGCAACGGTGTTGAAGTGGTCGCGGATCTTCAATTGTTGCTCGATCAAAACCAACTACCAGCGAAGATTTTGGCAGCCAGCTTCAAGAACACTCAACAAGCGATGGAAGTGATGAAACTGGGCATCGAAGCCATTACATTGCCAACCGATGTGGCGGCACAAATGTTCGCACATCCAGCAGTAAAACCGGCGGTTGAGCAGTTCGATAAAGACTGGAAAGAGACGTTCGGCGAGAAACTTTCATTTGAAAGCTAATTAAAAGTAAGAACTCAATATCTTAGTCAATAATAAGGGAATCTTAACTCACCCTGTGCGCCGGTGAGTTAAGATTCCCTTTTTGTATTTCATATAAAGAGGCGAGGTTTACAGCAGTTCTCTATTGGTCAGTGACCAAAGGTACACGCGTTTGAGTAAACTGATTTTGAGCCTCTTACGAATACCTCGTTTGGAATGGCGGAGTCGGTTTGGTAGCACAATGGCTCTCATCTCGGTTTTCATTTCTTTTCCATCCACCAACACAGTAGACCTCCGATGCAGTAAGCCAGCAGATCTTTCCAATCAAATGTGGCGCCCCAAATTACAGCCAAAGGCGATGAAGATTCGATACCAAGCCAAGCTGCGACCTGAAGCAATTGCCCCAACTCTACGGCAAACGCAATCAACACCACCAATGAAACCAGCCAGTTAACGGGCATAGAGAACATACTTGCAAGAAAGTAGTAGAGCCAAACCACAACGAGAACATCACCAAATGTCGGACGAATAAAGCTGTCTCGAACATAGAGTGCGATAACGACCAATGCGATAAAACACACCAAGCTTTTGAGTCCATTTGTTGCAGAAAATCGCAGGTGGATAGCGGACGTTTCTTCCACCATATTGCTTGGCTGCCCAGTGAGAATTGCTCGTTTAAACATCTTCATGATTCGCCTTTGCGCTTTCTTCCGCTTTCTTATTTCGTGCGTACCAGTCGATGTTGCGTGTAATGACCATAGTGAAGCTCAAAATCGCGAAACACAGCAATGTCCCCATAACCAATGCGTAGCTTTCTGCTTGTAGCAAGCCAAACAGTAATCCGTAGAGAGTGAGCAAACACGCTCCGAATATCGCGCCGTGCTTGGTGTTGCTCAACATACCGCTCACGTACACACTTAAAAGCCCCGCCGATGCGACTGCTGACACCACATACGCCCAGTTAAAGCCCAGATGTTCACTCATCGAAATCAGCAACAGATAGAAAAGTGCTAAAGCCAGACCAATAAAGCCGTATTGCACTGGGTGCACCGGACACGCTTGGAGCAGCTCCAGTAAGAAGAAACTCGCAAATACTAATGTGATAACCAACAGTGAATAGTTAACGGCTCGGTGAGACTTCAAATAGTGGTCCACGGGGTCAATCAAATCTACGCCCATTTGTCGCTGTTCAAGCTCGTGACAAGCGTGATTCGATGACAAACAGCTTTGGAACAGCTGCGCGATATTGGTTGAGAAGTTGTTGCTCGCCCATTGCGCGTTAAATCCATCTTCAGATACTTCTGATGACACCGGTAAGTAATCACCAATAAAGCTCGGATGTGCCCAAGTTGAAGAGAGTTCAACCGTTGTTTGACTGCCGATTGGTGTGACTTGAAGCTGACCCATCCCTTGCAGCAAGAAGTTAAGATCGAAAGCCAAAGGTTGTGCTGGGTTTAGGTCTGCAAGTGTCAGATCACTATGGAAGCCTTGTGGTAACTGATTTAACCCCGTTCCCGGTGCGACTTCGATATCAGAGCTCACCATGGTCATGTCATCCAAACGAATCAATCCACGGCTGTCTTCAATGCCAACCACTAGGCTCATGTTTTCAATATCAAGCCCCTGCAACGCCGCGAGATCGTCTGCATCAAAAGTGCCTTTCAGTGCCACTTGTGCTTTGTATAAACGCGCGCGGTAAATACCTCGGTACTTTTCAAAACTGTCCAGGTTCGCGCTCATATCAAAAGTGCTAGGTAGGAGGAATTTACGATGCTCTTTAATCTGTACTTTGTCATCTCGGTAACTGGTTTCGGTGTAGTTAACCATGATGAATGGACCAATGATGCGCTGTTCGCCGCTGCTGCTGCGTGCGATGTCGTTTCTGACTTCATCTTGGCGATATGAGCGTTCTGAGATCAGCCCTGTGACCATTGAAAGCGGGATTTGCAGTAAGACAAACAAAAACAGCACGAAGGCGAACTTCGTGCCGAGTTGGTTATTGAGGATCTTTTTCATGTTTCATTCTCCATTTGCTGATGGGAGTAATCTAAATCAGCAATTTGGAGAACGAATGGAGCTAATGTGGAGTTTCTATGGAGTTGGTAAAATCAGAGTCACTTTCACGCCAGAATCGACGTTTTCGACTTGCAACTGACCTTTGTGCAGCTTGATCACTTGCTCAACAAAATTCAGCCCGAGCCCAGTGCTCTTAACACCATTTTCCCGAGCGAGAGAATAGAAGCGCTCGGTCAAACGCGACATCGCGTAGTCGGGAATGTGAGGACCTGAATTGAAAATCGACAAGCACACCTTCTCTTTTGTGACCTCCGCTTTCCATTCAATGCATCCCTCTGAATCAACAAAATCCAGCGCATTGTCCATCAAGTTAAAAACGGCTTGTTTCAGTAAGAAGGCATCACCAAGCACAACAAGATGATCATCAATTTGGATGTTGGCAGTGACCGACTTTGCACTCAAACGCGCATCCGCCGATTCAACCACCTCATTGACCATTTGTTTTAGCGAGATAGCTTCGACTTGTTCTAACTCGGGGCGCTTTTCAAGACGAGCCAGTTCGAGCAACTTATCAATCAATGACTGCATGCGATCGCTTTCTCGCTCAATGTTGCCAGCAAAGCGCGTGACCTTTTCTTCAGGCAACGGCATTTGCAATATTTCACTCGCGCCTTTAATCGCTGATAACGGACTTTTCAGCTCATGAGTCAGCGTCTGTACGTACTCTTCCACATACTGTTTGCCATCGAGCTGGTTGCGCATTTTCTCTAATGCGTCGCTTAGCGTGCCGTACTCATAGAAGATACGAAATGTTGGCTTAGAGACCTTTTCACCCTCACCCATTTTGGTCGCGTAGTCTTCTAGCTTGTTCAGTGCCGAGTGAATTCGCCAAGCAAACAATGCCCCTGCCAATAGCACTAAACCACTCATCCACACCATCCAAAACAATACATTGCGTTTAGAAAGATCGATGAAGGGTTGTACTGAGCGATTAGATTTTGCCACCGTCACGCTGCCAATGATTTCGCCTTTGTGGTAGATGGGCGCAGCCACGTGCATGACGGTTGAAAGCGGATCTTTCGGGTCTTCGATGGTACTGCGCGCGCCGTATTGACCACGCAACGTGAGATACACATCATTCCATTGCGAGTAGTCTTTGCCAACGTCTTGCTGCCAAGAATCCGCAATCACAATCCCTTGTTTATCGGTGATGTAAATTCGATGATTAATCGCTTTTTTGCCAATTTCCCAAATGCGCGCTTGAGGTTCTCGCTGCCCATAAGCCGCTAGCAGTTTGGAGAAGCGACTCTCAGACAACTTTCCGTTTGCAACGTCCTCTTCTGCCAATACCGCGAGCAAGTTCGCCATATCCACCAGCGTCTCTTCGGTGGTTTGACGCACGGTTGGCTTAAGTTCTTGGACAACGGTTTTGCTCACCATGTAAGCCGTCATTCCGACTAAGATGAAGTAGAGAAAAAACAGTCTGAGTCCAAGCGGGATCTTCGGCCAGCGGTTCATCATTCACCTTTAATGCAGTAAAAGTAACCAAAGCCACGCTTGGTACAGATGCGTTCAGACATCTCAAACGGCTTCAACTTATGGCGAATAGCTTTGATGTGGGTATCGATATTGCGCTCGTACGCAGCTTCCGGCGCCATGTCAGCAGCGACCATGAGCTGCTCTCGGCTCAATACATTGGAAGAGACAGAAATCAGTTTATCGAGGATCTTGAACTCCACCGCAGTTAACCCAAGCATTTGCCCGCCAACACCATAATCGAAGTTCTGCGCAACTAAATCCTGGTTCAAATGAGGTTGTTCTGGAACAGCTGCAGGCTCCGGTTTGTGCTCCATCATTGGCGCTTTAGCTTTGATTCGAAGTTTAATGCGAGCCAACATTTCACGCGGACTAAATGGCTTCGTCACGTAATCATCCGCGCCAATCTCCAAGCCTACCACTCGGTCAATTTCATCGCTTCTTGCGGTGAGAAAGATAATTGGAATATCAGAAAACTCACGGATAGCTTTGCAAAGCTCAAAGCCGTTGCCGTCTGGCAAGCCAACATCCAATACAAGCAAAGCCGCGGTATTGTGCTGCAAAAAAGCGAAACCTTCTCCTGCCGTTGCAAACCACTCTGCGTGGTAGCCATCCATCTCTAATACATGAATCAGGTTCTCTGCGATGGCAGATTCATCCTCAATAATGACGACGGTTAATTGGTCGCTCAATGTTCTAACCTCACTGACGATACTTGTTTAGATGCACATCTTGTTCACTTACTTTGGCGCAAAGGCTATCGGATTGATACCACAAAGGCAAAATCCGTGAATAATATTAATCAAACACCCTCTCATTCAGCGTGGTGAACTTATCACTCATACTGATGAGTCACTACAATTGTGAATACAATGATTTCAACCATTGATATGAACAGTGTTCATTTTACACTCGAGTTATCAATTCGATTTTGTTTAAAGGACAGTAACTGATGAAAAGAGCGCTAATCCCCCTAGCTTTACTCACTTTGCTCTCTGGTTGCGCCAGCATGTCTCCAGATGAGTGTAAGACAGCAGACTGGTATAGAGTAGGCTACAAAGATGGGCAGGAAGGTAACAATCCGAGCATCATTAACAGCTACGCTGAAGACTGTGGTGAAGCGGGCGTGACACCAGACCGAGCGAAATGGAAAGAAGGTTTTGATAAAGGTACTATCCAATATTGCTCACCAGACAATGGTTACACTGTCGGTATCGAAGGCAAAGAATATTACGGTGTGTGCAGCAGCAAAGAATTCATTGAAAACTACCAGTTAGGTCATCAAGAATATCAGCGCCAGCAACGCATCCAAGAGATCGATACTGAAATCTCGGTCATCGATAATCAACTTGATGGCAACCCAGACAAAGACAATGCTAAGCGTCTGAAAGAGAAGAGAAAGCGATTGGCTGACGAGCGCTCAGACCTCTTGTCGCCAACCATCAACTTGAATCTGAATTTCTAAATCGATTGGATTTAGCTTCTAAAAATTAATGGCCCTAGCTCAGTTCTAGGGTCATGAATTGGCTGTTTGGATCGAGTTCATAGTCACCAAACGGCTCGCAGTACACAAAGCCATGCTTTTCATACAACAGGCGCGCAGGTTTAAAAAATTCCATCGAGCCCGTTTCTAAACTCAAGCGCTGCAAGCCTTTTTGCTTCGCTTGCTCAATCACATGAATCAATAATTGAGACGCCACACCTTGGTTTCTTGCCGCTGGCGTGGTGCGCATGGATTTCAGCTCCGCGTGTTGGCCATCCAATTCTTTAATCGCGGCACACCCAAGCAGTTGTTCACCCTTCCATCCGGTCCAAAATGTCACTTCTGGCGCTTTGAGCTTATCTAAATCTAACGCATGCACGCTCTCTGGTGGCGACGTGGCGTACATGTCTTGCAAATGTTCTTCTAGTAATGCGATTACGGCTGTTCTTTCTAAATTGTCGACTTCAATTTTCACATATCGTCCTTGAGAGTTCGTGGTTATTCATTCAGTTGCATCAAATTTATTGCAAAATTTTAGTAGGTACAATCTATTGCTTTGTTCTTCTTTACAATTCCTGTCGCATGATGTGCTGAGGTCCAACTGGTCCACCATGATAAAGCTCATTAGTATCTTCAAAACCCGCCTTTAGGTAACACTGATAGGCGGGGACGTTTCGACAATTAACCGTTAGGTAGAGAAATTCAAATGTTGGATAGTGCAACTTAACAAAGTCCCTAAACAAACCAATGGCTTGCTTCGCAATACCTTTGCCTTGATGGCGATGATCCACCAGTAATGAGCGAACACCTAAACTTCTTTGAGGGCAAAAGTCATAATCTTCACTGTACGCAGCATCAAATAAAAAGAACCCGACCACACGATCATCTTCAAGGATCAAATGAGGCAGCTCTGTCGGTTTAAGACTTTCCAATCGCTGACCAATATTCTCAACCGTAAACTGAGCTTGATCTTCCAAGACTTGCAGCTCAATGGTTTGCGCGTGTCGACATGGCGTATACTTTTCAATAGTAATCATGGTCATCCTTGTTGAATTTACGTTCGATTTATACAGGGTATGTCGTAAATGGAAATACCTACGGTCGCAATTCCCACTCGCTGGCAAACGTTTCACACATTATGATCCTCACCAATTGTTAGTGAGGTTGCCATGTTCCGTTTTTTGCTTTGTAGTTTTTCCCTTGTATTACTCTATCCTACCGCGATTGATCTTTACCTTGTAGGTTTGCCTCAAATTGCCGCGGATTTAAACGCCAGTGAATCACAGTTACACATTGCGTTCTCTATCTACCTTGCCGGTATGGCAACGACTATGTTGTTTGCAGGAAAGATCGCCGACTCCGTTGGCCGTAAACCCGTAGCGATGGTAGGTGCAGCCATTTTTATTGCAGCATCATTGCTTGGCGGAATGGCAGAACAATCCAACACGTTTTTAATCGCACGTTTTGCACAAGGTATTGGAGCTGGCTCTTGCTATGTGGTTGCTTTTGCCATTCTTCGCGACACGTTGGATGACAAACGTCGCGCGAAGGTACTATCTATGCTCAACGGCATTACCTGCATCATTCCTGTCATCGCCCCCGTTGTTGGCCATCTCATTATGCTCAAATTCCCTTGGCCAAGCCTGTTCACCACAATGGCAGGCATGGGTGTGGTGGTTTGTTTGCTTTCAACCTTGGTGCTCAAAGAATCAAAACCTAACGTAATACCACAACAAAGCGCCGCTTCAGCTTCTAACCAAGAAACCTTCTGTGAGTGCTTTTTTATTAGCCGACTCATCATTACTGCCATTGGCGTGACCACCATTCTTACCTACGTGAATGTCTCTCCAATGCTGGTGATGGGCGAACTTGGTTTTGATCGTGGTGGCTATTCTTCTGTCATGGCAGGCACGGCACTCGTCAGTATGCTCACCTCTTTTTCTGCGCCATTGGCTTTGTCTTATTTTAAACAACGTACACTGATGCTGACGTCGCAAACCGTGCTTGTCAGTGCTGCGATGGTGATTGGTTTTGCGCATCTAGACCAATGGGGAATCCCATTTTACTTATTCGGATTTGGGCTGATTTGCGCTGGCTTCTCGATTGGCTTTGGCGTGGCCATGAGTCAAGCGCTCAGCCCATTCTCTCAACGTGCAGGTGTAGCAAGCTCATTGCTGGGCATCGCTCAAGTGTGTTGCTCTGCGATCTACATCTGGTTCATGGGATTGATTGGCGTTAATGCGCTGAATATGTTGGTGTTTATCTTAGCAATAGGTGGCGTAATCAGCTTGGCTCTAATACTATTTATTCCTAAGCCTGCTCATGAAAGCCACTATGAAGAAATCACTAGCCCGTCTTGATCTCAACTTATTGTTCACTCTGCAATTGCTGCTGCAAGAGCAGAGTGTTTCCAAAGCGTCGAAGAAATTAAACGTTACGCCGTCAACGGTAAGTAAATCGCTCAATAAGCTTCGTGACTGGTTTGATGATCCTCTGTTTGTCAAAACACCGAAAGGATTAGCGCCGACTCCGTTAGCACAAAGCATGGAGCAAGATCTGGCGGAATGGCTACAAATTGGCAGCCAAATTGCGGAAAAACGCAGCGATATAGCACCAAAAGGCGTACGCTTTGATTTGACCATTGAATCCCCGTTAGTGCTGACGATTCTTGATGATCTTCTTATCGCAATCCACCAGCGTTACCCGGATGCTAAAGTCAAAACCAGTAATTGGGATTATGATTCACTCGATGCGATTGTGCGTGGAGAAGCAGACATCGGCTTTACAGGAAGAGAGAGCCATCCCCGCTCGAAAGAGTCACTCGACCTGCTCCCTTACTTCCTCGATTTTGAAGTGCTGTTCTCAGACCTACCTATGGTGTACCTGCACAAAGATCACCCTGCTTTGAAGCAGGAATGGAATCTTGAGACCTTTTTGAGCTATCAACACATCAATATTGTTTGGGAAAAGAGTGAAACATGGGCATTGGATGAAGTATTGAGTGAACTGGGCTTACAGCGCTCTATTGGCTTAACCATGTCGAGCTTTGAGCAGTCTCTATTTATGGCCGCACAGCCACACCACAATATGCTGACCACCGCACCGCAATACTGTGAAAGTTACACCAAGAAGCTACACCCAGATTTGGTGTGTCTACCCATTCCATTGGAACAAACTCAACAAGATAAACTGCTGATCCCGTTCACCATGATTTGGCACAAACGTAATGCGTACAACCCAAAACTGGTGTGGTTACGAAATACCATTCAGTCACTTTATGGTTGTTCCAGTGACATCGATAAATAGCAAAAGGGGCGATATTCTCGCCCCTTTTTCTTCTAATGGTGTGATTAGCTAAAAAACTCAATGATTTGCTCAACAGCTTGATCAACGTATTCGTCTTCGTCATAGAGCCCAATGTGATTCGCACCTTCAATTCTAATCAATTGTTTAGGCTGCGAAGCTGCATCAAACATTTGCTCACTTTCGTATGCGGAATCCGCTTCTGTACCGACAATCATCAGCAGTGGTGTCGGTGTCAGGTTTGCAGCAATATCCAACGCAGAAAAGTTAGCCAACGTCTCATAAGACCAAGGCAAAAACTTGCTTTCGTATAAGCCTTTTGCTCCGCGCTCTGTCATGTAGTACTGGTAGAACTCTCTAAACAGACGTGGCATTTCCTCACTGTCTTCAGTTGGTGCATGAGGCAGAAAATCAATCTGCCCAGTAGCAAGATAACGTTCTCTCGCTTCATTACCTTTAAGCAGTAAATCTAACAAACCCTCTCGACCAATTACGTTGTGATAAAAACCTCGGTGATCAAAGTAAGCACTCACAGTCGCAAGTGATTTTACGCGTCTATCTGTCGCAACGGCGTGAGCTAAATACCCGCCGCCAGAACAAACACCTAACCCATGGATTTGCTCGTTGTTCACATACGTTAAAGAACGTAAATAAGTGACCCCATTGCGGCAATCCTCCGCTTTACTGTATGGGTTCTCATGAAATCTTGGTGCACCTTCACTCGCGCCAAAACTGGCATGGTCAAACGTTAATACCACAAATCCCTTGGCAGCAATTTTCTCGGCGTAGATTCTTACCGTCTGCTCTTTCACACCCGCCTGTGGCGCTGCAATCAAAACCGCGGGTAAAGGATTCTCCACTACGGATGGACGATGAATTTCCGCTGCAAGTCGGTTGCCATTGCTGAAAAATGAAGCTTCATATCTTGTTACTGTCACTCGATTCACTCTCTATAGTTAACGGTTTTTTAGACGATAGAGACGAGCATTCACAAACATTTGTACTCTGCTCCTCTCTTTTAAACCAGTATAAGGAGCGCTATTATTCAGATATATATAGGCATTATAAAACACTGTTAGGTTTACATGAACAATCTATCTTGGCGAGGTATTCGAGCGTTTATTTATGTGGCGGAATGTGGAAGCTTTACCTCCGCAGCCGAAGCGATGGGCGCATCAAAGGCAAACGTGAGTCAGCTCGTGAGTGAATTAGAGTCCTCGCTAGGTGTTCAATTGCTTTATAGAACCACACGTCAGCTTCGCCTTACTGAAATTGGCGATGGCTACTTTCGCAAGTGCAAAGAAGCAATGCTACAACTGGATGCCGCCGCAGAGTGGGCACAGCAAACCACCAGCGAAATTAAGGGTCGGATCCACATGAATTCTGTCGGAGGACCGATTGGCGAAGAGCTCATTGCACCATTGGTGATGAGTTTTCAATCCGCCTACCCGAACGTAGAAGTAGAGCTCGATTTCTCAAAACATCGCGTTGATCTTATTGAAGATAGCTACGACTTAGTCCTCCGTGTCGGCGAAATGCCAGACTCCACTCTCATCGCGCGCCGACTCACCACACTTCGCACGCACTATGTCGCAAGTCCAGATTTTCTGGAACGACACCCGAACATCCTCGTCCCAGAAGATCTTAAAGCCTTGCCTTTGATTCATGGCAGTGTTGATCATTGGATCATGAAGAATCATAAAGAACAGCGCATTATCAATGTAGGGCAAGGTATTAAAGCGGCTACTGGCAGGACCATGCGGCACGCGGCGGTTTCTGGACTAGGGGTAACGCGACTAACCGATGTGTACTGCCATGCTGATTTGGCATCCGGAAGACTTATCGAGGTGCTCCCGGAATGGTCAGAAAAAACCTTACTTTCGCTCGTCTGTCCGCCAGTCAAATATCAACTACCAAGAGTCAAAATGCTTATGGACTGGATAAGCGACCGATTCGAAGAACACTATAAACAGTTCAGAATTGAGGGCGAACATTCAAGCTAAGCTCGGTTTCAATCACTCGTGCGAACGCATTTTTTCTCAGCAAGTACCATAGCGATATTGGCTTTGCTGTACGCACTCTCGTTGATGAAATGCGGATAGATATCCTGTTTGCCTTCCCAGAAAATATCGTAACCAAAGAAGGTCGCGAGTAGTGGTTCGCCCGGTTTGACTACCTCGAAATCTCGTCCACAGATCATAGGATGTACTGTCGCGACACGCATACCATCGTGGTCGACAGGGATCATGACTTCTTCGGTGTAAAAATACGCGTCGTAGTCGTTCAACTCACCAACACGATCAAGGTTATGCTGTTCAAGGTAATCCAATACCATGGTCAGCATCTTTTTCATCAGCTCTAGAGTCTCGTACTTTAGCGAGCCATGTGATTGAGCTCCAACTTCGATCATCACGCCATGCTGCCCGGTGGTGCACAAATAAGGTTGGTCATCCCACGCTTTTCTGTCTTCAAACAAGATGTTGGCTTCAGGCATGCGTTGCTTCACATACGCCCCCATCTTGCGATAGAACACGTCATTAGAAACCAAAATCAAGGTCGCACCCATGTTACTGGTGGTGTTGTGCAGATCGATGATCAATTGATTCTCTTGCCGAGCGTGTACTTGCGTGAATTGCTGCGCGATTTCAGTTTCTTGCTGAGTCGCAGGCGATGATTGATTCGCCAAGGCAAATTCACGGTTGAGATCGGTCTCCACATAACGAACGTTTTGCTTTACCGCTTCAGGGTTGCCAAGCACACACTGAGTATTGAACGTCGAACGGTCGGCAACATAGAGGCGATCTTTGATGAGCTTTTGAAGATAAATGCCAGAAAGCTCGTTACCATGCGTACCTGCCACGAGCAGAACACGATTAAGTTTGTCCATAAAAGTGATATTCCAAATATTGAGTAAAAGTGAGTTTTAATTGAGATTGAGCAGCGCCCTCTTAGCGAAACGCCATCGCTCCTTTTCCCACACCTTCATAGGCGATAATTTGCAGTGACTGCCCCTCATTTAATGAAGGAGCAATTTCATTAGCGATAAATACGGCAAGCAGTTCCACCGTTGTATCCGTGTTCAGCACTTCGGTTTCACTGTGTGCAATCGCTAACTGGAAGTCCCCTTGAGACGTGGTGTAACGAAAGCCAAAGTGGGTATCGCTACTGCTGCCATTAGCGTGTTCACTCAACTCTAAATGCTCAACTTCAACTAAGTCTTCGATGGAGGCGAGATAGATATCTTGCCAACGCTGTGCAAAAGCGTGCTCGCGTTCGATATCACGCTGCCCATCCACTAGGATTTGGATCGGTGAACGATGTCCGTGTGCGATACGCTGACAATTACCATCGTGTTTTTTTAAACCGTGGGTGTAGTGATAGTAAGCGCCATCGAGTTTTTCATGACGTAAGGTCACATCAATCGATGCCACATTACTCGGTAGATGACCTTGTAGAACATGGTGAATGTGTTTCGTCACGCTCTCTATTGAGATTTCTTTAGCATCAACAAAGCAAAAGGCTTCATCCGGACAATGTAGATGAATGCCCTTTTCACCACGCATAAGGTCGACTTGGGAATAGCCTGATTGAATACTTGTGGTTTCCACCGCGTCATTATCTACGGGAACAAGCAAACGGTGATCAACATATTGATCGACCAATTGTTTGATTTGCTTCTTCACTTTCGAGAAATCCAGCACCATGCTCATCTCATTGAGATCGCCATGCATTACGACATCCAGAATCCAGCTCTCGCCGACCATGCCTCGTTTTTCACACAAATACGATGCATCAATAACCGTGAGATCATTAACAAATAGATTCAACCCGAATTCCTCATTCTGTATTTATTACCAAACCAAATTGTTATGTTATAACAATTGCTGTTTTCACTCAATTTGGCAAGACTTCGATATCTCAATGCACCATGAGTGTGCGTTTTCAGCTATAACTAATCACTTTATCAACTAATTAGCTTCTTATGTTTGGCGCTACACTGCGTATCTTGCTTAGGATTGAGGATAAGGAATGTCGACATTTTTACTGACCGCGATTGCTATGTTGGCGTTTGCTGCCAATTCACTGCTGTGTCGCTTAGCATTAGCAGCAGGTCTCATAGACGCGGGCAGCTTCACCCTTATCCGTTTACTCTCTGGTGCAGTCACCTTAGTTGCCATCCTACTTCTGAGAGGAAACTTTCGCAGCCAGCTACCGACAACCAAATTCAGTCTGTTTGCAGGAGTAGCCTTATTTGGATATGCCGCCCTGTTTTCTTTCGCCTATATAAAACTAGCAGCTGGAACCGGAGCCTTGTTACTTTTTGGTGCTGTACAGCTGACCTTACTCGCCCTTTATTGGTGGCAAGGGCAGCGCTTTAAATCGCTCGAAGTGTTAGGCATTGCGGTGTCGTTAGCGGGGTTTGCTTGGCTCATGCTGCCATCGGCAACTCGACCAGATGTCTGGTCTGCTGTATTGATGATACTTTCCGGTGTTTGCTGGGCAGGCTTCACCGCTCTAGGTAAACACGCCCCAACTCCGAGCAGTGGGATTACTTGGGGGTTCATTACCGCTTCCATCTTAGGACTCTTACTTTCCCCACTGTTATTAGATTCAATTCAAGTAACCTTAAAAGGTACATTATTAGCCATTGCATCGGGTGCCATCGCCTCAGGTTTTGGTTATGTACTTTGGTATCAGGTAATGCAAAAGTTATCTCTGTTACAAGCAGCGGTTAGCCAGCTTTCTGTTCCTGCCATCGCTCTGATTTTAGGTAGCATATTGTTAGGTGAAGCCCTGACCCTACATTCGTTAATAACCAGTGCTATCATTCTTGGCGGCATTGCATTGGTCTTTTTATCTCGCTCCCAAGAATCCAAAACCACATCTACAAGCCAGTAAAAAACAAAAACTTCCCTCTCAACTTATTCCTCATCATCTATGCTTTTTGTTAGGCATTTGTTTTCACAATAATTTGGAAGTGAGCAAGACCTAACATGCTGGCGATGAGCCTTGAATAGAAATTTGGTTTGATAATTCCTGCAAAACTGTATCAGTAATGAGACTTTCTAGTTAAACGTTTTCTTGGTCGTTTTTCCTCCCACGCTATGAACAACGGGGCTCGAAGAACGATTTAGGCTTTTCAGTCCGATTGGGTTTTGACAAAGGATTTACAAACCTCTTCATTTCAATCGCTATATTCCGCGCCCGCAATTTTTTCAGAACGAAATTCTGATTATTGATTGAGTAAATTCATCCACTTACAAGCATAAGCCTGAGCTAACGTTGACACTATGAACGAGAAAATCAAATTCGCCACAAAAGTAGCGCTTAGCCTAACTCTGGCTTATCTGATCCCGTTTGCAATGGGTTGGCCGCAAGCATCTACCGCGGCTACGACAGTCATGTTAATCGCTTCTACCGGTAGTCGACGTGAGTCTCTCGCCAAAGGCACATTGCGTGTGCTGGGCACTTTAGTAGGTGCAGTAATCGGTTTGTTGCTTGTTGGCACGTTTGCCCAAGATCGCTTGCTGTATATGCTCAGCGTTTCTGTCGTTGTTTCCTTTATTTTCTATTTCCGCAACGCGTACCAAAAAGACCCGACCTTACTTGCCTTAACTGGCGTAATGGTCTTAATGATGTCGAATGGTGGAGATGCAGAAGGCGCATTCATGTATGGCGTTGATCGCGCGTACATGACGATCTTTGGTGTAGTGCTTTACACCTTAGTGGGCACATTCCTATGGCCGACCAAGACAGAGCAAAATCTGCGTCAGCTCATTGAGCAACTGAATCAAGCTCAACAAGCGTTGTTTAATGCCATTTTGCAAAACTTCGAACAAAAAACAGCGCTACAACAGGATGTGGTCACCAATGCGGAAGCGACTGAAAACGATGAAGCACCGTCACCGACCATCGATGAGTTGTTAGAAAAAGTATTCGCCGCACAAAACGCGCTAGAACAACGCTTTGCAACCGTCAGTGTCGAGTGCAGTGATGTCTCGGCCTATATGAAAGAGTGGCAACTCGCGGTCCACTTCAATAAGCAAATCACTCAAGAGCTTAGCGTGGCTGCACATAGTCACTTTAGCTACCAGCAAGACCGAAGCTGTATCAACAACTTTGATCAAGCGACTCAAGAAATCCAACAACTGTTCAAGATCAGTCAAGAGATGTGGGCCAACGAGGGAGCGGCTTACCGGGCTCAAGAATTAAACATCGAATACAACCAAGCGGCGCTGGCAGACGCGTCTCACCTTGTGAAAGGCTCAGCACTCACACTTGGTCACTTACTTAAACTCATGCACCAAAGCTTGTCTCGCTTAGCTGAGAGCATTAGCTGTATTGATTCTGTGACCAACAATGTGTCGTTTAAGCAAGAATTGCCGAAGCAGAAGAGTAAGTTCCTTTGGTGGGATGCTGAGAACTTCAAAACCGCAGTGAAAACCTTCACCACCTACTGGGTGGCAGGGTTAATTTGGATTTATTTCAACCCGCCAGGTGGCTACTCGTTTGTTACCTTCTCAACCATCTTTATGTCACTGCTGTCGTTTGTACCTGTTCACCCATTCATGTTGCTGATTTTGTTTACGTTTGGCTTCCTATTTGCAGTGCCTTCGTACGTCTTTATTTTGCCGGGTTTAGAGTTAGGTGCCGAACTGGGCTTGTTCATCTTTATCTATACCTTTATCGGTTTCTATCTATTCAAAGGACCGGTGACCATCTTCTATATGATTGGCTTGTTCGTGCTCGGTCTCGACAACAATATGACCTATCACTTTGGCATCCTAATGACGATCATGACCTTGTTCTACATGGTGGTGTTCATGATCATTTTCGCTCATTACTTCCCTTTCAGTTCACGTCCAGAGCATTTGTTCTTAACGCTGAAAGAGCGGTATTTCAGGCATGTTGGTGACCTATTTGCTAGCTATCACCAACAATCTGAGTCCTCTTTTAAAAAGCTGAAACGTTCTTTGCATTTGGTGACACTAAACGTCTCTTCCAAAAAACTGATGGTTTGGGGCTCAAAGATCAACCACAAGTTATTTGATAAAACGCCGCCAGAAGCCATCGGCGCATTCAGCAAGTCATGCAATGCCCTAAGTAACCACGTCAACATTTTGATTGCTGCCGAACAAAAGCTGTTAAGTAACCGACTTATCAAACAGTTACGCAGCAAGCATACCGATTCCATATTACCTCTGATGGCTGGCGCACTAGCAAGCCATCAGACGACCGATGAGCTCAATTCTGTGTTCGAACAATACAGCCAAGATTACCAATCCTTTGAAAATAAACTGGAAGAATTCTTTAGTGAGTTGGATTTATCTGACTACGCTTATTCAGAGATAGCCGGTTTTTATATCTTGCTGAATTTAAAACGGAACGTGTTCGAAGCAATAAACCAATGCAAGCAAACCTACGAGGATATCGATTGGGTGAACTTACGTCAGAAGCGGTTTTAAAGGTGAGGATATGATGCTTCTAAAACTAACTAAACCTAGCCTCGCCATACTCTCTGTACTCGGATTGAGTGCGTGTACGACTTTGGGTCCGGATTACGTCCATCCAGAGCAAACCGCCTTGCCAAGTGATTGGTCATTAGAAAAAGCGGCGCAAGACACACAGCAATCCGAGCAAAAACTGCAGCAGTGGTGGCAGCAGTTCAACGATCCAACACTGAACCAACTGGTTGAGATGGCGAGCCAACAAAACCTCGATCTTGAGGCGGCGGGTTTGCGCATAGTCCAAGCACGTTCGCTATTGGGCATCTCCACAGGATTGCAATACCCACAAGTGCAAACTGTCTCCGGTAACTTAGCCAGAGCTTATGTGAACGACCAAGGTGTAAATAACGCCGCGCTGTCATTTGATGCAGGGTGGGAAATGGACATCTGGGGCAAATACGCGCGTGGCATTGAATCTGCTGAAGCTGGCTACTATGCGTCGATTGCGTCTTACCACGACATCATGGTGACCATCACTGCGGAAGTGGCACGCAATTACATCAACTACCGCACGTTCCAAGAGCGTATTTTACTCTCTCGTCGAAACATCGAGATCCAAGAGCGCGTAGTGAATATTACTCAGGTGCAATTTGATTCGGGTAACGTAACCGAGCTCGACGTTCAGCAAGCGAAAAACCAGCTCTTCAATACTAAAGCGGCGCAACCTTCGCTTGAAATTGCAATGAAGCAGTCGCGCACTGCATTAGCATTGCTGTTGGGTGTGCTGCCAGAAGACGTTGAAAAGCTGTTGCAATCTGATGGCTTTGCTCAGCGGATGGCGGATTACGAAAACCAGTTTAAATCCTCAGGCAGAAAACCCGCACTATCAGGCAGCGACGAACGTTCCATCGTACCTCGCCCACCTCTACTGGATAACAAAGTGGATGCAAATTTGGTGATGCGCCGACCTGATCTTCAAGTATCAGAAATGCAAGCTCGTGCTCAGAGTGCTCAGATTGGCGTTGCCGAAACAGCCTTGTACCCAAGCTTCTCTCTGTTCGGCTCTATAGGTATCGATAGCACGGTTCCAGATGGCAGCAGCTTCAGTTTCAGTGACTCGTTAACCATGGTGGTAGGTCCAACGTTCAGTTGGAATATCTTCCAATACGGACGAGTGAAAAACAACATTCGATTTGAAGATGTGAAGTTTCAAGAAACGCTGACCAACTACAACAAGAAGGTGCTGCAAGCGGTTAATGAAGTGACTAATGCACTGGAAGCTTATGACTTGTATTTGGAGCAAAAATCGCTGCGTCTGCAATCGGTCAATTCGTCGATTCGCGCGTTCAATATATCGATGACGCAGTACGAAAACGGTCAGATTTCCTTTGAGCGTCTTCTGAATTCAGTAGAAAAGATGACTCGCGCAGAAGACAGCTACGCCACCATCAAAGGTAACGTCGCAAACCAAGTTGTGGCACTTTACAAAGCGCTCGGCGGTGGATGGGAGGCTCAAACAGGTAAACCATTTTTATCTGAAACCGTCGCCAAACAGATGCAAGACCGCAGCGATTGGGATGGTTTGCTGGATGAAGAAGAACGTGTTCTGCCACCAATTCGCATCGAGCCATCTTCAGACAAAGCGCAAGCAGACAGTGCCGAGCAACTAAGTACCCAGAAAAATAGTTCCGAGCAAGATGGGGAGGTGCAGTAATGCCACACGAACTCTCTTGGGGGGACGTTTACTTTTCTCCCTTGTTACTGGTGCTGATTCTTGCCGTCACTGCCACATGGATAACGGTGATCATCTTGAACAAGACACGCTTGTCACGCTTCATTGCATTTCCGTCTCTGACATTCATTGCCATCATGGTGTTTTACGTGGTGGCCATCGACAGTTTTTATATACAGTTTTAGGTGCCCAACAAGATGAAAAAACTACTCGTTATTGCACTCAACCTTGTCATTCTTGGTGGCGCGGCGTGGTTCGGCTATCAGAAATTCCAAGAGTATTTTAATAACCCATGGACCCGCGATGGTCAGGTACGTGCGAACGTTATCAAGGTTGCACCTCGTGTATCTGGTCCTATCGTTCATGTTGCCGTGATGGACAACCAAGAAGTGAAGAAAGGCGATCTGCTGTTTGAGATCGATCCAACCACTTACGACGTTGCCCTATCACAAGCAGAAGTGGCGTTAGAGAAAGCCATCGTCAGTTCACGCGGTAAAAAGATCGAATACGATCGTTTAAAAGACATCCGAGCCAAAGACCGAGGCGCAGTTTCTCACAAAGATCTCATTCGTCGTGAAATCACCTACGAAGAATCGTTACTGCAAATCAAATCAGCAGAAGAACAGCTTAAGTCTGCGCGCCTGAACCTTGGTTACACCAAAGTGTACGCATCGGTTGATGGCTTTGTATCGAACCTAGATATCCGTGACGGTACACAGGCGGTTGCAAACCAACCGTTAGTGGCACTTATCGACAAAAACAGCTTCTGGGTCTTTGGCTTCTTCCGCGAAAACCAATTGGCTCAAATTGCCCCGGGCAATGAAGCTCGTGTCACCTTGATGTCTCACCCAGACACACCTATCGACGCTAAGGTGGACTCCATCGGTTGGGGTATCGCCCCTAAAGACGGCACCGTTGGCTACAACCTTCTCCCTAATGTGAACCCTGTATTCCAGTGGATTCGCTTAGCCCAACGCATTCCCGTTCGCGTGTCATTGCATGAATTACCAGAAGGCGTCGACCTACGCTTTGGTCTTTCTGCTTCCATCATGGTGATGAAGGACTCATCACAAGAGCAAGAATAGGAGTTAAACAGACATAACCATGGCTATCGGAAAAAAACTCAAAAACATCAATGAAGAAAACAACTTCTTTTATCTGACCCTAGCGTTAATCGGGCTCTTAATTGGCGGTGCGTTTGTACAGGTTGTAGGAGAAGGAGCGATGGAACACCTGTTACAAGGGTTCACCATCATCACTTTTATCGTCTGTATGGCGAGCTTACGCTTTGACAAAAACTGGTCACGTTTTCTTTATACCTTGCTCGGTACTTGGGTATTGGTGATTGGTATTAAAGCCGCTCTCGGTATCAAAGAAATGGACGTGGTGATGCTCGCCCTCACCTTCGCCTTCTTCTTCGGGACATTCAAATCCATCGCAAGACAGATTCTGTTCACTGGGCATGTGAACACCAACAAAGTCATTGGTTCGGTTGCCCTATTTTTGCTGCTGGGACTGATGTGGGCAATTGCCTATCTCATCCTTCTTGAGTTCTCTCCAAACTCATTCACCGGGATGGAAGCCATCTCTTGGGGTCAGAACTTCTCTAATGCAGCGTATTTCAGTTTCGTCACCTTAACCACGTTAGGTTACGGCGACATCAGCCCTCTAACACCATTGGCACAAGTCGTTGTGTATTTAGAGGCCATTGTAGGCGTGTTTTATATGGCGATTGTTGTTTCAAGTCTCGTCAGTTCCAACATTGAACATCAGGTAAACAAAAATGGATAAACAATCGGAAAAAACAGAGAGTAAGATTTTCATCAGTAATATGGTGGAATCTGCGATACGTATCGGCTTGATCTTAGTCTTGCTGATGTTTACGTATGACATTATCAAACCTTTCATTCTTCCTGTGATTTGGGGTGCGATCATCGCGGTTGCATTGATGCCAATCTGTAAAAAACTAGAAAGAGTGTACGGTGGTAAACGAGGTCTCGCTGCAACGACAATTGCGTTGTTGGGTATCGCCCTACTGGTCACGCCTCTAGTGATGGTATCAGGCTCCATTGTTGATGGCGCAACGCACTAGAAGTATTGCAAAATGGCGACATCAAAATCCCTGGTCCAAAACCTTCTGTTGCTGATTGGCCACTTGTCGGTGACAAGCTTTACGAAGTATGGACGCTGTTCGCGACAAACTTAGAGAAAGCAATTCAAACCTTTATGCCACAAATCAAGTCAGGCTTAACGTCTCTACTTGGCATGGTAGGCGGTGCTTTGGGTAGTCTGCTTCTTTCTATCCTATCGCTTGCGATTGCTGCTGGCTTTATGACTTACTCAGAGTCCTTGGCATCAGGTCTTAGCACCATTGCCGTTCGCACCGCTGGCGACAACGCCAAGAGCTGGACAACACTTATCGCCGCAACCATTAAGAGTGTGTTGCTTGGCGTGGTTGGTGTCGCTGCGATTCAAGCGCTATTGATTGGTGCAGGTTTCTTCATCTTCGGCGTACCTGCTGCAGGTCTACTCACACTTATTCTGATGATCCTATGTATAGCACAGCTTCCAGCACTGCTTGCCGTACTGCCTGTAATTGGCTACATGTACATGACCCAAGACACCAGCACTGCGACTATGTTCACTGTGTGGGTTGTGGTTGCGGCATTGTCAGAGAACCTGTTCAAACCGATGCTAATGGGACGCGGTGTTGATGTACCGATGCCTGTGATTCTTCTTGGTGCCATTGGCGGCATGCTCTTCTACGGCATCGTTGGTCTGTTCTTAGGTGCCGTTATCCTAGCGATTTGGTATGAGCTATTCGTATGGTGGTTGAGCATAGAGAAAGCACAACAGCAAGAAGAAGCGGTCATCGAAGAGAAAGAAGCGTCGCAAGCGGAATCTGGTCACGGCGCTGGTATCTAACCTTGCAAGCATTTGAAACAAACCGCTGTCTTTGCAGCGGTTTGAGCTATTTAGCTCACAGTTTCATCGCTTGGAATCAGATTAAAATGACGTTCTTGTTAAATTTTCAATCTTCTAACATTCGAGAGTTGCAATCAGACAATGAACAATGCAATCTCGATGACCACTAATGACAGTGCTTAGGATAAAAACAATGAAATTGATCAAGCCTTTAACTTGCGCGCTTGCTTTGGCAATGAGTGGCATGGCATTCGCGGATGTGACGGTAACCGTTCCTGACGACGTTTCAATCTATGCGGCTAACGGTGAAAAAGTAAAACTATCTGGTGGCTTTTTTGCTTCTGAAAGATCATTCACTCTGCCTGACGGTGTAAACCAAGTTGTTTTCCGCTACGCACCTTACTTCAGCCAAGGCAATGATCGCCTAAGTGTTGAGAGTGACGTTATCGTAGCTCGTTTCGACGCAACCGATGCTGAGCTAGCGTTCCAGCTTCCTGAATACCGTGATCTTCGCCAAGCAGAAGAAAGAATCAAAGACCTAGATTGGAAACTGGTTGATGCTTCAGGCAATGCAATTGCGGTAGAGCAAGACAAGCTAATCAAACCAGGTATGCAAATTGGTCGTGACTACGTTCGCGAAGTGGAAGACTACAATAAAGCAGGCGGTGTAGCGGCAATCGGCGTTGCAACTGCAGCGGTCGTTCAGCCTGTAACGCTTCCAGCAGCAATTCCATCAGACATGAAGCAAACTAAGCCTGCGACAATGAAAGCAGATTCAACGGCTGAAGAAATGCTGCACTTCTGGTACCAAAAAGCAGACGCTGAGACACAAGCGCGCTTTAAAGACTACATCAACAAGCAATAGCTCGTTGTCTGGTAGACGAAATATTCAATACAAAAAGCCACACTCCTGTGTGGCTTTTTTAATTCAGAATTTGTACGCCATGGTCAGCATTGGACCATAGAATCGGTAGGTAACATCGAGCGCAGAATTGTCGCTTTCGTAATCAACCCCTACTTCGTAATAGTTAAATGAACCCGTCATGCTGAATTGGTCGGTAAAGAAGTACTTAGCGCCAATGTCCACTTCAAACAAATAGCCTTCTATATCATCCACAGCTAAATAGAACACCTGTGCGTGGCTTTTTAAAATCCAGTCTTGCGTCAGTGAATACTCTGCTCGAATCCCCAAATCAGGCAAAGGGGCAGTAACATCATTTAAAACCGCATCATCAACAAACATTACTGGAATTTCATCCACCCCACTCACTTTTGCGCCAAGCTTGCCATCTAAACCTAATGACAGCCACATCACGTGCAGCCCCGCCAATACATCCACCGCCCATTTATCACTGGTGTAAAACTGATAACCGTAACCTAGGCGTGCAATATCAATGTTCAGTTCTGTGGTCAGTTTAGAGCCAGCTTGAACCGCATAAGTGGTGCCATCAACGGTAATTTCAAAAGGTTTGGTTACCGCTGTGCGGGTTGCCTCACGGTGCAAACTACGCCAATCAAGATACACGCTATGTTTTTTATTGAAGTAATACTCCACCTCAACATAAGGCAGCACGGTAAACTCTTTCAAATCGAGATCAGATTCGAAATCAATGGTACGTATTTGGTCGAGGTAAGGGTCGTAGGCGTTAAGTTTGGTGTCAGTGCGAGAGAAAAATCCCCCCGCTTCAATCTCCCACTCTCCAGCAACGACGCCGGAAGAAATGAGAGTAGCGAGGCACACTGTCCAACCAGCTTTGTTCATCATCCTTGAGTCCTAAGCGATTGAATTTATGTTTGAAGTAAGTGTAGTCGTAGGAAGAGAGATATGGAAAGACGATTCGATCGCAACTCTGCATGAAACTGATCATTCAACGTCAAATCAGCAGTTGAGTTAGCAATTCACCACTTTGGTACCTGAAAGCAAATCGTGTAACAAACGACGCTCAGGGTGAAATAAAAATAGAGCAAGGTTGACCAATGGTGTAAACGGGATAAGCATTTCAATCAAATAGCTCATACACAATCGTAAAGACGTGGTCACTTTCGTCGTGTCGTGACCGTTCTTCATCACCACTTTGATCCTAACCAAACGCATCCCAACAGTTTGTCCCTCACGGAGAAAATTCCAATTCGCCATCATCAACATAGGAATGGTTAGCACGTAGCTTGCTTTTGTGTCCTTAACTAATTGAAGGTTTTCACTCAAAGAAAGTTCGAAGCCATTTACAACAGAATTGATGGTCAAAGCGATTGTAAGCACTAAACCAGTCACGATCATCAGATCGATGAAACCACCAATAAATCTTCGCCTTCTATCGGCAATTGAGCACCACATACTTCCCCCTGAAATGCAAGCTGATGCATTCTAGGGATGGGTTGTAAGGCGCTCAATTGTGAGAAGCCATATTTGTGACCCTCTCTCAGAACTGAGATGGTCAAATATCAATCAAACCTTACCAATATCTCTCGTAAATGATATTGCCACCTGTTCGGGCACGATACTTCTCTAGGCCTAAACCTTGCAGTACTGGAGAGGTATCTTTGATCATCTCTGGGTTACCACACATCATCACAAAACTGCTTTGTTTAGAAAACGGCAAGTCAGCACGATTAACAAGCTCTCCCGACGCAATCAACTCTGGAATGCGACCTTGAAGCTTACCCGGAATACTCTCACGGCTGACAATCGGCACATAACGCAGACGACCTTCATATCGCTGTTGGAGCTGCTCAATCAGGTATTTGTAAACTAAATCTCTTTCGTAACGCACACCATGCACCAGCACAATGTGGTCGCTGTGTGGAAGTAGATTGATGTCGTCTAACAAAGAGAGAAATGGACCAATGCCTGTCCCCGTTGAAAGCAGCCATAGATCGTTTGCGTGTTTGGGAATGGTATCGTGGATAAGATCGCCATGAGCCGTTTCACCAACATAAATACTATCGCCAGTTTGAAGCTGTTGCAACCTTGGGGTCAGTTGCCCTTCTGGGTTCGCGACGACTAAGAATTCGAGCCATTCGAACTGCTCACTGGGCGCATTCACCACCGAGTATGCACGGCTAATGGGATTGCCTTGTTCGTCGAGCAAGGCGAGTTTGGTAAATTGTCCGGCTTTGAAGGAGAGAGGCGCACCGGAAACTCGTAAACTGAACAGCTCACCTGTCCAGTCGATTCGTTTTTCTACTTTGGCAAGATTGAAACCTTTCAGTTCTGTCATTGGACATCTCCTTTTGGTTACGCTTACTTAAACCTACGCCTCACAACTGACTATGTAAAGTTTTTAGTTTACAAAAATAAGCATCTAATTCATTTCACATTTTACATACAATTTTATTACATTTTAATCAGTTCCATCTAGAATAAATACTCAAAGTGATAAGTCGCTTGGCAAATTGCGGCAACGTCGATGAAAAAGGAACATGAGTAATGGATACGTTATTAAAAGAATTCCCAGTGATTACGGAAATCAAAGTCGCTTGGGGAGAGATGGATGCCCTGCAACACGTCAATAATGCGGTGTATTTTCGTTACTTTGAAACTGCGCGTTTGGACTACTTCAACAAGATTAATCTGTTGGTAGATTTGCAGACGTCTAACATCGGTCCGGTTCTAAGTGAAACCCAATGTCGCTATAAGCTACCCGTTACGTTTCCAGATACGCTTTTGATTGGCTCACGCGTAATCGACATGCAAGAAGATCGCATCACGATGGAATACCAAGTGCTGAGTAAGAAGTGGGGCAAGATTGCGACCATCGCGACCGCTACTGGTGTGATGTTTGATTTTAAGAACAACGTGAAAGCTGCAATTCCAGACCACGTCCGCCAGTCGATTTTAGACTTGGAAGGCACCGTGGGCAGTACGCATCATTTGGAGTGAGAAAAGAGGCAAGAAGCGAGAGATTAGAATCGACATTCCCGACTGTGCTCCTTCGTCGCTATCGGGAATGGCGCAGAGGAACTATTCCAGCCTATGCGATAAGAAAAGTTGTGTCATTCTAGCGGGCCAAGGCGAGACTAAGAATCTACTTACCGCTTGCTGCAAACCATAGAGCGATGAATTACACGCTCGTTCCTCGCTGTTCAGAATGACGGTTCTCGCTTGGGTGTTCACCTTACAATACAAGCTCAGACGTCATTCCGGACGAGCCTAAGCGAGCCATCTGGAATCTCGCTTTAAACATCACAACAGAGCTCCCCGACTGCGCTCCTTCGTCGCTATCGGGAATGACACAGAGGAGCTCTTCCAGCCTATGCGATAAGAAAAGCTGTGTCATTCTAGCGAGCCAAGGCGAGACTAAGAATCTACTTACCGCTTGCTGAAGACCATAAAGCAATGAATAAACTCAATATAATCTGAGAGTAGATTCTGAATCACGCTCGTTCCTCGCTGTTCAGAATGACGGTTCTCACTTGGGTGTTCTACCCTACAATACGAGCTCAGACGTCACTCCGGACGGGACTAAGCGAGCCATCTGTCAGCATCACAACAGAGCTCCCCGACTGCGATCCTTCGTCGCTATCGGGAATGACGCGGAGGAACTCTTCCAGCCTATGCGATGAGAAAAGTTGTGTCCATTCTAGCGAGCCAAGGCGAGACTAAGAATCTACTTACCGCTTGCTGCAGACCATAACGCAATGAATAAACTCAATATATTCTGAAAGTAGATTCTGAATCACGCTCGTCCCTCGCTGTTCAGAATGACGGTTCTCACTTGGGTGCTCTGCCCTACAATACGAGCTCCGGCGTCATTTCGGACGGGATTAAGCGAGCCATCTGTCAACATCACAACAGAGCTCCCCGACTGCGATCCTTCGTCGCTATCGGGAATGACGCAGAGGAGCTCTTCCAGCCTATGCGATAAGAAAAGCTGTGTCATTCTAGCGAGCCAAGGCGAGACTAAGAATCTACTTACCGCTTGCTGAAGACCATAAAGCAATGAATAAACTCAATATAATCTGAGAGTAGATTCTGAATCACGCTCGTTCCTCGCTGTTCAGAATGACGGTTCTCACTTGGGTGCTCTACCCTACAATACGAGCTCAGACGTCATTTCGGACGGGACTAAGCGAGCCATCTGGAATCTCGCTTTAAACATCACAACAGAGATCCCCGACTGCGCTCCTTCGTCGCTATCGGGAATAAGGCAGAGGAACTATTCCAGCCTATGCGATGAGCAAAGCTGTGTCCTTCCAGCCTACACGGTAAAAAGTTGCGTCATTCTAGCGAGCCAAGGCGAGACTAAGAATCTACTTACCGCTTGCTTCAAGCCATAAAGCAATGAATAAACTCAATATATTCTGAGAGTAGATTCTGAATCACGCTCGTTCCTCGCTGTTCAGAATGACGGTTCTCGCTTGGGTGTTCAACCCTACAATACGATCACAGATGTCATTCCGGACGAGCCCGAACGAGCCATCCGGAATCTCTCTTTTAGACTTGCACCAAATCCGATTAGCAGAACGTTTCGATGTACAGCGCTTCCACTTTATCTCTTGCCCACTGCGTCTTACGCAGGAACTTCAACGACGATTTGATTGAAGGATCTTTCTTAAAACAGTTCACACGAACGCGCTCATGCATTCCGTTCCACCCAAAGTGCTCAACTAAACGGGTAAGGATTTTCTCTAAACTCAACCCGTGAAGTGGGTTATTCGGCTGCTGTTGGCTCATGCTATTGATCCGGTAAAGTGAAGTTGCGCGCTAATCTAACTCAAACTCGCCGTGCAACCTAATGTTTTAACCTTGAATTGCCCTGCGACTCTCCCCTATAGTAGCCCAAACTTCTTAAAAGCCCTTTTCATTATGAAAGCCCTCAACGATCTGAATATCTTTGTCGAAACCGCACGCCAAGGCAGTTTTTCGAAAGCCGCCAACAGCATGGACATGACACCAGCAGCCATCAGTGCATCGATCAAACGTCTTGAGGGACAAATTGGCTTTCCTCTGTTTGTACGTTCCACTCGCAGCCTTCGCTTAACCTCGGAAGGTGAGCTGTTCCTAGACAAAACCACTCAAGCGCTCGCAACACTGCAAGAGGGGTTAGATCAGATCTCAAGCGCGCGTGGCGAGTTATCAGGTCAGCTGCACATCACTGCGCCATCTGATTTTGGTCGCAACATGCTGCTTGATTGGGTTGATGAGTTTATTGATGTTTACCCAAACGTCTCTATCAAGTTAGAGCTGTCTGACAGCTTAACCGATATGTACACCAAGCCCGTCGATATCGCGATTCGTTACGGCGAACCTGCTGACTCTAATCTCGTCGTATTGGCATTGTGTGGCGCAAATGAGCGAATCCTGTGCGCATCTCCAGAATACGTTGCAAATAATCCTGTGCTGACCAAACCGGAAGATCTCAACCAACACAACTGTTTGTGTTACATGGTGGCGGATTCGGTTTACAACAAATGGACGCTGACTCGCGGAGACGAAACTGAACAGGTTGTCGTGAGTGGCAAGCTACTTAGCAACGACAGTGACTTATCCCATCGCTTAGCAATCAAAGGCAAAGGCATCGCCAACAAATCACTGATGGACATCAGCCAAGATTTGATTGAGGGAAGATTAGTAAGAGTATTACCTGAGTGGGATTGTGGTCCGGTACCGCTATACATGGTGTGCGCCGATCGTCGTTTGCTGACGCCAACCATTCGCACCTTCCGTGAATTCATTCATGAAAAATGCTGCCAGCAACGTAAGAAAGTGCTGGCAACATTCTGCTCGGAAGCTTAGCCGACAAACGTCATTGGGCGAATCTGAGAGTATTCAACCCAATCGTTATCTTCTAGCGTCGAGATAAACTGTGCGATATGTGGGCTTTGTAGGTGCTTATCTAACGCTTCTTGCGATGCCCAAATTTCTTGGAACATAAACAAGCCTTCGATCTTTTGATCCAAATACAGTTCGTATTGGCAACAACCCTCTTCTTCACGAGAAGGTTCTAGTAGACCAGAAAGTAAGTTGGTTACGTTGTCGATACTATCTGGGTAGGCTTTAATTTCTGCAACTAAATGAATCATCTTTATTAAATCTCAGTAAACACAGAGCTTTCTTCCCAGCGTGACTTAGGCGTCTTGGCATTAAAGTCATCTTCCGCGTGGTAGCCAAGCGGCACAATCACAACGCCAGTGTAGCCTTTTTCACGTAGACCAAATTCTTCATCCAGCACTTTCGGGTCAAAACCTTCGATTGGCACCGCATCAATTTCTAGCGTTGAAGCGCCCAGTAATAATGTACCGACGTTGAGGTAGACCTGTTTCTCCATCCAATGATTAGCGTCTTTCAGGTCAAAACGGTGCATGTTCACAAAGTAACTACGACCGCCACGTACCGCTGCTTTTGCCTCTTCGGTTGGGAATCGACCGTCTTTTTCTTCCTGCGCCAATAGTGCTTCAATGTAGTCGTTATCGATGCCCGTTTTGGCACAGAACACCAACACGTGTGACGCATTCAAGATCTTGGCAGCATTGAACGCGTAGTTATCTTGCGCTGCTTTTGCTATACGTTGCTTGCCCTCTTCTGTGCTTGCCAGAATGAAGTGCCACGGCTGAGAGTTCACACTCGATGGACTAAAACGAATCAGCTCTTTGACTGCGTCGATCTTTTCTTGTGGTAGCTTACGAGTAGGGTCAAAGACTTTGGTTGAGTAGCGAGATTTAGCAGCTTGAACGATGTCCATCGGGGTCTCCAGTCGAGTAGTTTATGCTGGTTATCACTTTAACCTTATGAGTTACAGGGAAAAACCGATTTCAGTTAAAAACATCTTCAAAATAAATTTGAAAATCGCCGATGTAACAAGCTTTGAGCACTCTCACTGAAGCAACACCTGGTTTAAGCAATAATGTCGCCTTTGCTCTGTTACCGAACCACTTTCATGCTGCCTCAAGACAACATCATCACGCCCTTTCTCTGCAAAAAACTTGGGCATAATCACCTAAGAATTGCTGGCGAATATTGGCACATTGAAAAGCTGGTTGCCTTGCAATGTATGATGTTGCAAGAGGCACCGACGCTACGTGAAGGTTTGCTGTGGTGGAGCAAAAGTGTTTCGCTATTCGACCGTCGCTTGTACATTGTTTTCGAACACAGTGATAACCAGGTTCAGATGCGGCTAGAGTGCAGAGCTACCGAAATGCCAAGCTGGGCAGAATCGGTTTATGACTTGCTGCTGATGCAATTGGAACAGTTAGGTTTGAGTGAATCTGTGCGCATTCAGCTTCACAACCATGACCTTTACTCTGCTCATTTAGAACTAGAAGACGAGACTAACCCGAATAAGAACTCGGTTGTGTTCGACTTGGTGAAACATGTTTATTTGCTGCTGTCTCACCAACCAATTGAACAGCCAGAATTGCTAAGCGTGCTGAATGCTCTGTTCGTCAAAAACAGCAATTACGCACTGAAATTAGAACAAGCCGCACTGCAATTGGGCGTATCCAAGCGCACCTTGCAACGTCGCCTGCAAGAAAAACAAATGAGCTATTCGCAATGCGTCGACTTCGCCAAGAAAAAGCACGCATTAGCCCTACTTGCAGATACTCAACTCACAACGCAGCAAATCGCTTATCAGTTGGGTTATGAAGAGCCTTCCAACTTCCATAGAACCTTTCGCCGTTGGTATCCGTTTTCGCCAATGCAATATCGCCAGCAGTGCTTAGATAACCGCACTCACCTCAATAACCAACCCATCCGCTTGTACTACGCCAAAGCGAATACTTTAGCCGATAATGACATTGACCAACCCGTCGGTAAAATCTGGATGGAAGTGGATAATATTGCGTTTGAAAAAGTGGTCTCCGTTGAGTGTCGAGACCGTGATGGCACGTGGCGTCGCTACCCAGCCTTCTTCGAGCGTTTTTTGAATAATGGCACCGAACTATGGGCGACGACAGAGCTTCCTGTCGCTCATCCACTGACCTTTAGACTGTGTTATGAAGTCGATGGTGAGCGCTACATTGATAACAACCACCAGCGTGATTACGTGGTTTCTAAGGGGCTTTTAATTGGCGCAACGGAATACATAGTCCCGACAAGACAACTGCTCCAACTCGGCACTCAGTACACCTTGTTTGTGGAACTCGCGTGTCGATTAAAAGACGTGGCGAAGATCGATTGCTACGTGGGTGATGCGCCAGCTCCGCACGCAATGAGCCAAACTCAGAATGCAGAAGATTACACATGCTGGGCGCTGCAACTGCCCCTAACCCAAACGGTTAAACAGTGCCGATTCCGACTCTATGATCATTCTGGTAATGAGTTAGCCAAAGACCATTACCCGATTCAATACCCAATTGTGCAACCACTCAGTTAAATATGTAGCACAGTTCAAATTCAGCACTTCGTGACATCATTTCACGTCTTTTTTGGCGTGAAATGACACTCTCAATTTCAAACCTTTGTTTTATCGTTTCCGCATTGCTGCATAACGGAGACAAAAACCGTGTTTGAAACCTTACCTAACCCTATGAATAAAATAAAAATACTCCCTCTAGCGATCGCCCTAGCTCTTTCTGGCTGTGGTAGCGATGAAACTACGCCAACCGACACAGGAAGCCACGTGGCATCTCCTGATTGGCAAGACCAGATCATTTACTTCTTGATGATCGACCGTTTTAACGACGGCGACAACACGCTAAACGATCAAGGTCAGAATGAATACGATCCTACCTCAGACAAAAAATTCAGTGGTGGTGACCTTGTTGGTGTCAGTGACAAACTGGGCTACATCGAAGACCTAGGCGCTACCTCTATCTGGATTACGCCGCCTGTGGCAAACCAATGGTGGGATGCCGAACAAAACTACGGTGGCTACCACGGCTACTGGGCGCGTGATTTCCAAAAAGTGGATGAGCACTTTGGTAACATGGAAAGCTACCAAGCGTTAGCACGAGAAGTGCACGCTCGTAACATGTTCTTGATTCAAGACATCGTGACCAACCACGTAGGTAACTTCTTCACTTACGATGACCCATACAATTACGATCCTAGCCTACCTTGCCAAGGTTTCCGTTTGATTGAAAATGCGCTGCCAGCAGGGCAAGAACTGCCTTATCCGCTCAACATGAATGAGTGTAAAGATGATGGCACCGGCATTTACCACTGGACGCCAAGCATCACCGACCACAACGACCCAGTACAAGAAAAAACCTGGCAACTGTCAGATCTGGATGACCTGAATACATCCGACCCTGAAGTACGCGCTTATCTAAAAGAGAGCTACCGAAAATGGATCCGAGAAGTTGGCGTTGACGGTTTCCGTATCGATACTGTGAAGTTTGTAGAGCACGATTTCTGGAATGACTTCCTGCACGCCGACGATGGTGTGATGACTCAAGCGGTTGATACTGGTCGCGATAACTTCCTGACCTTTGGTGAAGTCTTCGAAACATCTACGCCTTACAACACAGAAGGCGAAGAGAAGATGCTGACTTACATCGGCGAAAGCGGCTCACCGGAGCAGTTAACCTCGGTGCTGAACTTCCCATTGCAAGCTACTATGACGCGCGTGTTTGCAGCAGGACAACCGACCGATTACTTACGCTTCCGCCTTGAGAAAATGATGGAGATGTTCCCGAATCCATACATCATGCCGAACTTCATTGATAACCACGATATGCCACGTTTTCTATCGCAAGGCAGTATCAACGATATGAAGCAAGCGCTGATTACCATGATGGCGGTACCGGGCATTCCTGTGATTTACCAAGGTACAGAACAGGCGATGTCAGCAGCGCGCGATGCGATGTTTGCTGGCGGTTACCGTGAAGACGGTGACTACGTAGATTCATTCGACCAAAACAGCGAGATGTACTTGTTCATCCAAGAGCTTGCTAAGTTACGTACCGAAAACAAAGTCATAACTCGCGGCGAAATGAAAGTGATTGGCAGCGATAAAGCTGGCGCCGGTGTGTTCGCCTTTACCCGAACGTTGGATAACGACGAAGTCTTGGTGGTAATGAACACATCGAATTCCCCAATGTTGATGAACCAACTCGATGTAGAGCAAGCGGGCGGCACCGTCTTCCAACAACAAATCATGTCGAATTGGGCAGACGCTCCAGAGCAGTTAGTCGCCGATGAAAACGGTCACGTCACCCTTGAACTACCAGCCAAATCTGCCGTGATTTACTCGAAAACTAACGACACCCAATCGGTAGATACACCAGACCTCAACATCCAACTGGCACAGGATTGGGAAGGACAAATCATTACTGATGACATCGTGATTGCTGGTACTGCTAACGCAAACGAGAAATTAAACCTTGTCGTCGACGGTAACCTAGAAACAGCACAAGCCATTACCGTGGGTGCTGACGGTCAGTTCAGCGTGACTTTATCTACCCGTCACTTTGCGATTGGCGAACAGCAACACCGCTTCGCGATTTACTCCACGGAGAAAAAAGCAGGTACTGAAGATGTGAACTTTGTGTCGGACTTAAGCTGGTCGAACACGCCAGACGACACTATTGATGACGCTGGTGATGCACAAGATGGTATGGGCGGTCCTAACGGTAACTACTCGCTACCAACGGATCCAACGTTCGACAAAGACAACAGCCAACTCGCAATCAACAAAGCAGAGGTATTTACCGTCGGCAGCAACGTGCGCTTGACCTTAACCATGGACAAGATCACCGATACTTGGTTGCCGCCAAATGGCTTTGACCACGTTGGCTTCACCATCTTCATTGATTTACCGGAAGAAGCGGCAACCAACCTGACGGAACTGCCTAAGATCAACGCTTCTATGCCAAGCGGAACATGGAGTCGCAATGCTGTGGTCTTCGGCTGGCAAAGCTCGATTTACAACACTCAAGGCGCAAACGAGACAACATGGGGCGAAGCCGTAACACCAGCACCAATGGTCACGGTAGACAAAGCCAACAACACCATTTCGATGGACTTCGCGAGTGACGCACTAGGTCGACCTGATTCACTGGATGGCATTCGATTCTATGTGACAACTTGGGACTTGGATGGATTGTCTGCCACTTACCGTCCACTGGAACAAGATAAAGGTCCTTGGAACTTCTCTGGCGGCGCTTCGGATGAGAGCAAGATTTGGGATGACTTACCAATCATCACCTTGTCTGAATAATCACTGAAACCGCAATAAATGCGAAAGTCGTCTCAGCTATAAAAAGAAAAAAGCAGCTCACCTTCGAGCTGCTTTTCTTTTTCTGAAATTCTGAAATCACTATTGCGAAACTTGCCCTTGAGCTAGTTAAATAGCGACTTCACCCACAGCACTAAACTGTCCCATAACTTCCCAATCCACGAGCCCTCTTCCACCGCTTGGTTACTTACCAACGGATAGCTCGCCACAGTTTTATCGTCACTCTTCCACACGACTTTACCAACCACATCCCCTTTTGCGATCGGTGCAATCAGCGGCTCATTCACGACCACGCTCTTGTCTAAACCAGCGGTTAGAGAGCGAGGGAGCGTCAGGTACGCGTCTTGAGCGAAGCCCAAATCAATCTCACTGACATCGCCCTTCCAAACTTTTGCACTCGCCTGAACTTCCCCCTGTTTTGCTACTTGTTTCGTGTCATAGAAGCGGAAGCCATAACTAAGCAGGTTCTTAGACTGGCTAATGCGTGACTGTTTGCTTGGTGTCCCCATCACTACCGAGATAAGTCGCATCTTTCCTTGCTTAGCAGAACTGACCAAACTGTACCCAGCATTGCTGGTGTAGCCCGTTTTGCCGCCATCGACATCCATCGATTTATCCCACAGCAGTTTATTGCGGTTGTATTGGGTGATCTTGTTCCACTTAAATACCTTCTCACTATAAAGCGCATAGACTTCAGGCACGTCATTGATGATCGATTGCATCAGAGTCGCCATATCATTAGGAGAAGTTTGAATGCCCTCGCTATCCAGACCATGCGAGTTAACGAAGTAGGTATCGTTCAAGCTGAGCTTATCTGCCCAACCGTTCATCAAGGCGACAAACGCCCCTTCACTACCTGCAACATGTTCGGCGAGCGCCACACAAGCATCATTACCAGATTGAACGATCACACCACGCATTAGGTTGGCAACGGTGATTTCATCTTTGGGTTGGATAAACATTTTTGAGGAGTCTGGGAATTTGGCTGACCACGCGTTCTCACTCACCGTCACTTTATCATCCCATTGGAGCCGCCCGGATTTGATTTCTTGCCCTACGACGTAAGCAGTCATCAGCTTAGTTAAACTGGCAGGGGCTAATCCGGCACGTGCGTTTTGCTCCGCAATAATGGCACCGGACTGAAAGTCCATTAACACATAGCCTTTTGCCTGCAACTGAGGCGGATTCGGCGTTACAACTGCCAATGCAGGGGCACTGATGGTCTGTAGTAGTAAACAAGTGAGCGTTATTCGGGTAAGTGACGTGTTCATCAAGCATCCTCCATGGTCAATGACCGCCAAATGTCTCGTTTCATAAAAACGGTAAGACAGTGATGTCTAAACTGCACCTATCAGATCATAGTTCACTCAGTGCATACCAACACGGAAAGATCGAAGAGTTTCTGTTTTGAGTGCCATTACTTGCCTTTCAGGCTTCAAAAATCGAGTTCTTACAACAAATCTATTGTTTCTAATAAGGAATTCGATATCGTAAAGCGACTATAAACAAGGACAGACCATAACAATGAACGCTCAATCATTTATCGACGCAGGACTGCATTACACACCCCACTCGTTCACCGTGCCACTGGATTACCAAGATCTAAGTAAAGGCACGATCAACGTCTTCGCTCGCTCCGTTTGTTTAGTCGGCGATGAAGACTCAGTCAAACCGTGGTTAGTGTATTTTCAGGGCGGTCCGGGCTTCCCTTCTCCTCGTCCAAACGGAAACAACGGTTGGATCAAGCGCGCGCTGAGTGAGTATCGTGTACTGCTGCTCGACCAACGCGGCACTGGCAACAGCAGCGTGATTAATCACCAGACGCTTGCGCACCTTACACCGACGCAACAGGCAGACTACTTAAGCCACTTCCGCGCAGACAACATTGTTCGCGATGCGGAATTTATCCGTGAACAATTTGGTGTTGAGAAGTGGGCGATTTTGGGTCAGAGCTTTGGTGGTTTCTGCTCACTAACTTATCTATCGCTGTTCCCGAACAGTTTGCTGCAAAGCTACATTACGGGTGGTGTGCCTTCGGTTTCTCGTCATGCGGATGATGTGTATCAAGCAACCTTTAAGCGCACCATGGAGAAGAACCAAGCCTTCTTCCAGCAATTCCCACAAGCGCAGCAACTGTGCCAAAGCATTGCTGATCACTTATTGGAGCACGAAGAGTTCCTGCCAAATGGTCAGCGCTTTACTGTTGAACAGTTCCAACAAATTGGGATTAACTTTGGTGTCAGTGATACCTTCTTGCCAACTTACTACTGGCTAGAAAGTGCCTTGATTGAAGTGAACGGTAAACCTCAGCTTCGTTATGAATTCCTCAACGACATGTTGGCGCAGCAAAACTTCCAGACCAATCCCATTTACGCGATTCTGCACGAATCAATTTACTGCCAAGGATTTGCTTCTCAATGGAGCGCTCACCGAGTGCGCCAAGAGCATGATGCGTTCAATTACGAACAAGGTAAGCCGTTCTACTTTACTGGAGAAATGGTCTTTCCTTGGATGTTCGATCAATACGTGAACTTAAAGCCACTGAAAGAAGCGGCGAATTTACTGGCAGAGAAAGTCGATTGGACGCCGCTATACGATGCGCAGCAACTGGCAAACAATAAGGTGCCTGTAAGCTGTGCCGTCTATGCCGACGATATGTTTGTAGAAATGGACATTAGCCGCGAAACACTCGCTGCAATACCAAACTCAAAAGCGTGGATCACCAACGAATACGAACACAACGGTCTTCGCGCAGATGGTGAACGCATTCTCGACAAATTAATTGCGATGGGTAAACAAACAGCAGCAACGTTAAAATAAGCAGCTAACGCTCAGGGTTCGCTAAAAACCTAGATAGAAAAACGCCTCTTTATCACGAGATAGAGAGGCGTTTTTGATTCGATTCACGTTTAAACTAGCACTAGTCTTTGACTCGCTTGGTCATCATTTTGGTGATCACACGGTAACCCATCTTATGGTAGAAATCTTCGCCTTCGTGATTAAATGACGCCACGGTTAAACCGAGCTCTTCAATGTCTTGGCTGCACAAATCACTCTCGATTTTATCCATCAAAGACAAGCCAATACCTAAGTTACGATGGCTTTCAGACACCACCAATTCATTGATATAAGCGACGCGTCTTTCTGGAGAGAGAATCGAGTTGACCTCTCGCACGGTGCCAGAGATAAAACCAACCACCTGTCGGTTAGAACACGCGATAAAAGCCGTGATGCTGCCATCAAAATATTTATCGAAGATGTTGCGATCTTCCCTTAACTGCGCCATTTCTTCCGGAGAACGGTAGAAATCTGGCTCAGCATTATAATGAGAGGTGTCGAGTTCGACCAAGAGCGTTTTCAACAGTGGGACGTCTTCTTCTCTTAGTCTTCTGATATGAAACTGTTGCATGTTGAATTCCTTTGCCAACCGACCTGTATCAAGCACAGATCTTTGCTTCAACTGATTATCGGATAAGAAGTTTTAGGAATGTGAAGCGAATCAACAGTACAAATTTTGACCATTTATGTCGAGTACGTTTTCAACAGTTTTACGAGTTTTTACTGATAATTTGAACATCCACAAAATTTAAGTGGAAATAAAAATCCCCTTTTCTCAATAAAAGGGGATTAGAGACCTAATTTAGAAAGTAGCGCTTTGCTCAAAAGCGAGTGCGGATTTTAAGCGACTGAAATCACCAATCGGTTCGCCATCAAGCATAAACTGTGGGTAGCTTCTTGCGGTTGGGAATAACTCGAACAAGGTTTCCCGATCAAACTCCACATCCAACTTGAGCGTTGCCACGTTAAAGCCCTGATTTTGCAACCACATTGCTGCGGTTTCACATTGAGAGCACTGCTCCTTGCTGTACATTTCTATTTTCATCACTCTTCTCTGCTATTCCTTGTCGTTAGAAATCCGCATCAAAACTCAACTGGCGATCTTGAGGTCGTTTGTACTCAGTAACGCGTTTTTCGAAGAAGTTGGTTTTTCCTTCCATGTCCAGCAAACGCATGTAATCAAATGGGTTTTCAGCACCAAAGATTGGGTTAAAACCAAACAAACCAGCGATGACATCGGCAGTGTGCTCAATGTATTGGCACATCAGTTCGGCATTCATACCAATCAAGTCCACCGGTAGGGCTTCCGTTACAAACTCTTTCTCAATTGAAACGGCTTCTCGGCAAATCTCCTCAAACTCTTGTTGTGTCACCTTGCCTTGACCTAAGGTTTTGAATAGCAACGCAGAGAAGCTAAAGTGCAACCCTTCGTCACGAGCAATCAAGTCATTGCTTGCTGCCAAACCAGCCAGCAAACCACGTTTACGGAAGTAGTAAATGGCACAGAAGCTGCCAGCGAAGAACAAGCCTTCCACCAAGCCAAAGGCGATCAAACGCATTGCCAATGGTTTATCGGAGGAGATCCACTTCATTACCCACTCCGCCTTACGCTTCACGGTCGGGACGTTTTCAATCGCATTGAACAAGCGCTCACGCTCTTCAACATCGGGAATGTAAGTTTCGAGTTGCAGTGCGTAAGTCTCTGCGTGAATAACCTCATTAAATGCCTGCAAAGCAAGGAAGCAGCGCGCTTCTGCGATTTCAATTTCGCCATAGAATCGAGTCAATAAGTTCTCGTTGATCATCCCTTCGCTCTGAGCAAAGAACGCCAACACATGTCGAATGAAGTGCTTTTCGCCTTCGGTCAGCTTGGCAAGATCAGCAAGATCTTGAGCAAAATCGAGTTCTTCTGTCGTCCAGAAAGCCGCTTCGTGCGTTTTGTACGCTTGCCAAATCTCTTCGTATTGAATGGGGAACAAGCTAAATTTATTTTTAACAATCATACCGTTTCCTTACTTTCGGTTGATGTGAATCTTTTCAATTGACGAGATAGGTTTATGCGCCGCAGTTTAGGCAATCTTCATCTTCACTTTGCTGACCAACGGTGACTTTCACCGCATTCGTTGATGGCTTAGAGCGCAGGTAGTACATGCCGGTTTTCAGACCACGTTTCCACGCGTAGAAGTGCATCGCATTGATTTGGGCGAACGTTGGTGATGCAAGCCATAAGTTGAGGCTCTGCGATTGGCAAACAAACGGGGCGCGAGCTGCCGACATATCAATGATCACCTTCTGAGAGATTTCCCACACGGTGCGATACACGGATTGAAGATCGTCTGGAATGGCATCGATGCCTTGTACTGAACCGTTATTGAGAATAATGGCGTCACGGATTTTGCTCGTCCAAAGACCACGCTGTTCCAGATCGCTGACCAGGTGTTTGTTGATGATGATGAACTCACCCGACAATGTTTGGCGTTTATAGATATTGCTGGTTTGCGCTTCAAACGCTTCGTTGTTACCTAAAATTTGCGCAGTCGACGCAGTTGGCATTTGAGCAATCAGTAACGAGTTGCGCACACCATGCTCTGCGATTTGGCGCTTGAGTTGTGACCAATCCCAGCGGCTGCTTGGTTGTTCATCCCACAGGTCAAATTGGAACTGACCATGACTGATTGGTGAGCCGTCATAACTGGAGTACGCCCCTTTTTGCGCCGCGATTTCACAAGACGCTTCAAGGGAGGCGTGATACATGGTTTCCGCGATGTCACGGTTTAGCTGCAAGGCTTCTTCGCTATCGAATGGAAGGTGCATTTTGAAGAACACATCCGCCAAACCTTGAATACCCAAACCAACAGGACGATGCGCGTGGTTCGATTTTTCAATCTTATCGGTTGGGTGATAGTTCACATCGATAACGCGGTCGAGGTTCTTAATCGCGACTTTGGTGACTTGGTGAAGTTTGTCGAAATCAAACCCCGTGTCTGTAACGAACTTAGGCAGTGCCATAGACGCCAAGTTACAAGCCGCCGTTTCATCTGGCGTCGAGACTTCCATGATCTCTGCGCACAAGTTACTCGACTTAATGGTGCCGAGGTTTTTCTGATTCGACTTTTCATTACACGCATCTTTGTAGAGCATGTACGGCGTACCCGTCTCGGCTTGCGACTCAATGATTTGCGTCATCAATTGGCGGGCTTTGATGGTCTTCACGCCCAAGCCCATACGCTCGTATTCTTGGTACTTCTGAGTAAATTCAGCACCGTATAAATCAGACAAACCCATGGTATTGTGAGGGCTAAATAGAGTCCATTCCGCGTCGTTTTCAACACGTTCCATGAACAAGTCTGGCACCCATAAAGCGAGGAATAAGTCACGTGCGCGGAACTCTTCTTTGCCGTGGTTTTTACGTAAATCGAGGAAGGATTCGATATCCGCATGCCAAGGTTCCAGATAAACCGCAAATGAGCCCTTGCGCTTACCACCTCCTTGGTCCACATAGCGAGCCGTTTCATTGAAGACTTTCAGCATTGGCACGATGCCATTCGACACACCGTTAGTACCAATAATTGGCGCACCCGTCGCTCGAATATTGTGGATGTGTAACCCAATGCCACCCGCCGATTTAGAAATCAGCGCACAATCTTTGAGGGTGTCGTAAATGCCGTTGATGGAATCTTCTTGCATCGCTAATAGGAAACACGAAGACAGTTGCTGCATCTTACAGCCAGCATTAAACAGCGTTGGTGTAGCGTGGGTGTAGTAGCCAAGACTGAGCAAATCGTATAGCTCTCTAATTTCTTCAAGATCGTCACCCGCGACAGCGACTGCCACACGCATGAACATATCTTGTGGTCGTTCAACCACCACACCTTTTACTTTCAATAAGTAAGAACGCTCGAGAGTTTTGTAGCCGAAGTAATCAAACTGGTAGTCGCGTTTGTAGTCAATCATCTCTTCGAGCGCAAACTGATTCTTGGCAACAAAGTCGACGTAAGCATCGGAAAGAATACCGATTTCAGAGAGCTCACTTGTTGCAGTTGCGTATCCGCTGGTTTCTTTTTGCAGAGAACTCACCATCACGCGAGCCGCAAGCTTGGCATAATCAGGGTGTTCCGTCGCAAGGCTTGCTGCCGTTTCAGCGAGGAATACATCGATTTCCGTCACCCTAATGCCGTCGTACAAACCGCTTACCACGCGTTGTGCCACCGCAATAGGTTCAACTTTTAGTCCATCAGCCAGCGCTTCGGCTCTTCGAGTCACCTTATCTAGACTGGCTTTTTCTTTCCGTCCATCTCGTTTTATAACGTCCATAATCTATATCTTGTGTGTAGTTTAAATGTTGAGCACCATATGTACGCAATAGATCTAGATGATAATAGTTATCATTACAAGAAAGTTTTTTAAAAGTTAGAACTGAAGATGGAGAGGGTAAGGAAACATATTGACACCGACACCAAGCTCGACAGGAACTGCAATTAGAGACAAGCACCGCTAACCTGATAAAGTGATGTAGTTTTCCACAAAGCTTTAATTTTCATTAACTTAGTTCATTTCTAGAAAAGAACAACAAATGTGATCTAGTTCAAATTTTCATACCCTTTAATTTCCAATGCTACGCGCTGAGATTTATCGAAAAAATCGCCGGGGCAACATGACTAAAAATATCCGCATAGTTTGTCCGTATTTCCGACTAAATTACTCAGGTATACTCCGAGCCGCTAAAATTGTTAGATATCGATCCGTCGAACCATCGACCCTTTAAAGTAAGGAATAATCATGAGTCAGTATGTTGTCTGCGCACTGTATAAGTTTGTGGAACTGAAAAACTACCAAGAGTTACGCGAGCCATTGCTTGCCCTAATGGAAGCCCACGGTGTACATGGAACGTTGCTACTGGCGAGTGAAGGTATTAACGGTACGGTAGCAGCGAAACGCGAAGGTATTGATACACTGCTTGCATGGCTAAATGCGGAGCCTCGCCTTACTGGTATTGTTTACAAAGAGTCGTACTCAGATACTCAGCCGTTTAACCGCACCAAAGTAAAGCTAAAGAAAGAGATCGTGACATTGGGCGTTGAAGGCATCGATCCTCGCCATGTCGTTGGCACCTACGTAAAGCCGCAAGATTGGAACGATCTGATTGCTGATCCAGAAGTATTTGTGGTTGATACTCGTAATGACTATGAAATCGAGATCGGAACATTTAAAGGTGCAGTTAACCCAAATACTGACACGTTCCGCGAATTTCCTGACTATGTAAAACAAAACATGGACCCAGAGAAACACAAAAAAGTCGCGATGTTCTGTACGGGTGGTATTCGCTGTGAGAAGTCGACCGCTTACATGAAAGAACAGGGCTTTGATGAGGTGTACCACCTAGAAGGCGGTATTCTGAAATACCTTGAAGAAGTACCAGAAGAAGAAAGCTTGTGGGAAGGCGATTGTTACGTATTCGACGGTCGCGTTGCGGTGAACCACCAGCTAGAAAAAGCTGACTACGACTTGTGTAACGCTTGCCGATTGCCAATCACAGAAGAAGACAAACAATCAGAGCAGTTTGAGCAAGGTGTCAGCTGCCCAAAATGTTTTGGTAAACACAGCGAAGAACAGGTAGCACGCTTCCGCGAACGTGAAAAGCAAGTGTCGTTAGCTGCGGTTCGTGGCGAGCAGCACGTCGGTGGTGAGAGTGCCAAACAACGTCAGCAACGACGTGCAGAAAAACTGGCAAAGAAAGACGCACAACGTAAACAAGCGTAATTAGTAAGGTGCGAGCTAACAAACCTAGCTCGCACTTTCTCCCCTTTTAATCTAATTTCAATAGAGGTCGTTGTCTTTCAGCAACACTTCCAGCTCGTTAGTACCACTCCTACTTGGCTGGCCAACCATTTCATCGTAGGCACTTTGCTGGCGAAGTACCTGTTTTTTCGCTTTCAAGTTACGACATTGCTTTTGCAACTCCAATATCGAATGCGCCCTTAAAAACTTCCCTTTATCGTCAGTAACAAAGTGCTCCTCTCCGTCGACTAGAACCGAGACTTGATACAAAGCGAGATCGAGAGAGTGGATGACAAGCTTGTCGATATAGAAGAATTTTTCCAGTTTACTGAGTGGCATAGACATAAAGCACCTCCTTGCTCCGTGCCTCTACGTCAACCGTAATAAAATCGATCACCGAGTGAGAAATTTGCCTCTCTCATGCGTAGAAGTCGGAAAACCAGTGAGGGCTCCGATGCAAACAATCAACTTAGTATGGCTAAAACGCGACTTACGCCTAACCGATCACCTCCCTTTGCAGCATGCTCTATCTTCTGAGAATCCAACAGTGCTGCTCTATATTTTTGAGCCCATGCTGTTGGATGACCCACATTACTCCGAACGTCATTGGCGCTTTGTTTGGCAATCACTCCAAGACATGGACGTACAGCTTGCTCAACATGATCAAAAGGTCTCAGTAATGTTTGGCAATGCTCGGGATTGTTTGAGTGCGATTCAAAACCAATTCAACATCAATGCCGTTTTCTCTCATCAAGAAATTGGATTGAATTGTACGTTTGAGCGAGATAAACAAGTATCAGCATGGCTTCAAGCACAAGGCATTCCATGGCATGAGTTTGAACATGGCGCAGTTGTGCGAGGCGCAAAAGACCGATTCGGCTGGGACAAACACTGGGATACCGTTATGCGAGCTCCCATAGAAAAGATTGAACTTGAAAGCGCTTCTCTTATTACCCTCGACATTGACGCGCTAGGTTTCACCTTTACTCCTCCCCCTTCTTGGTTAGAAAAAGTAAAAGGCATGCAAACTGGCGGGAGCTCACTCGCTTGGCAAACATTGGAAGACTTTTTTCAACGCCGAGGACGAGATTATTACCGCAGTATTTCCAACCCGACGGCATCTCGAACAGCCTGTACTCGCCTCTCTCCTTATCTTGCATGGGGTAATATTTCGCTTCGAGAAGTGTATCAATACCTCTTGCAACATTGGCAAGTGACGGGGTTTCGTCGCAGCCTAATTGCGTTGTCTTCAAGGCTTCATTGGCATTGTCATTTTATGCAGAAATTTGAATCTGAATGTGAGATGGAATTTCGCTGTGTGAACCAAGCCTATGACCCTTTGCTTCGCCAAGCGAGCAACATCGACCCAATCCGACTAGATGCTTGGAAGGAGGGAACCACTGGCATACCTCTCGTCGATGCCTGTATGCGCTGCCTTCATCACACGGGATACATCAACTTTCGAATGCGCGCGATGCTAGTAAGCTTTTTAACGCATCACATGAACATGGATTGGCGCGATGGCGTAACTCACCTAGCGCAGCTATTTCTCGACTTTGAACCGGGTATCCATTATCCACAATTTCAAATGCAGGCTGGAGTGACTGGCACCAATACCATTCGTATCTACAATCCGACGAAACAAGCACAAGAACACGATGCCGATGGTGAATTCATTCATAAATGGATTCCGGAGCTCGCTAAGGTACCCACCCCACTGTTGTTTGAGCCTTGGAAAATGACCGCAATGGAAGTCGTGATGTACCAGTTAGAACCGGACTCAAAATACCTCGCCCCAATAGTCGATGTAGAAGCGAGTGCGAAAGCAGCCAGAGAACGATTGTGGGCTTGGCGAAAACGTACCGACGTAAAAATGGAAGGTACACGCATTTTAGCTCAGCACGTCCGTTCTTCTAATAAAAAGAAAGCCAGTTGATCGCCAAGAAAAGGGCGTGCGTACAAACAGGGACTTTATCAGGGAGAGAGCGGTACCCAATGTCAATCCCCGATAGAAATGTCCTCTTTTCTCCCCATTAGAAATG
>NZ_CAWMYL010000004.1:0-7236 GCF_963871815.1 Vibrio sp. L85 | reverse complement strand
TCAAGAGGGATTCGCAACGCGTGGCACTTTCACTATGCGTTGGTTTAAGTGATTAAGGTGGTATGCGGCGGCTTTGGTATTGCGTTGCTCACCCCTTAACAGGGCGTTATACGCTTTATGGAAAATGATACAAAAAGGACGTTATGAAGTTATCTGAGTTACAAAGTCATATAAAAGAATTCGATTATGCGCCAGAGCAATCTGAACACTATTTTTTAAAACTAATCGAAGAAGTTGGCGAATTATCGGAATCTATTCGCAAAGGCAAAAGTGGGCAACCAACGCTAGATGAGCTCAAAGGTTCAGTCGCAGAAGAGTTATATGACGTTTTGTATTATGTTTGTGCTCTAGCCAATATTCACGGTGTAAACCTTGAGAAAACGCATGAACTAAAAGAAGTTTTGAATAAAGTTAAGTACAACCGATAAGACGCGTATAACAAATTGTTCAAGAGGGATTCAGCACGCGTGGCACTTTTACTATGCGTTGGTTTTATTGATTAAGGTGGTATGCAGTAGCATCGGTGTTGCGTGCTTCACCCCTTAACAAGGCGTTAAATGCCCGAGAGGAAGATAAATGAATAATCTAAGTTCATTCAAATCTAAGTTATTAGAGATCAGTTCTAGTGAACACTATCTTACAAAAACTTGTGCTAGCTATGATTCATATGTTGATGAGTTGGATGACGTTATAAACCGATTAACTCCAATACTAAGTATTGGCGAAATCCGTAAATTAATAGATAAAAAGTTACAGCTCAAAACCCAGCACTTCAACGAGCCACAGTTCATACAAACGGCTTGTGAGTTAGCTGCAATGAGCGATTTTCTAATTAGAGAAGATATAAAGTTAACCTATGAGAAAAAAGTCACACCACCAAAAGATGTCGATTTTTCTCTAGACCATATGGGAATTACATTTAACATTGAGGTTAAATGCCCAAGCTTTGAAAACAAGCTCGATTCTGAGAATGGAAGTGTGATTATTTCCTCATTGGATAGAGCGCCAACTAAAGTTGAAAGTGATGAGATAGTTGGTGACATTCAATCAAGATTAAAATTTTCAGGAGTAGACTCTAAAATACAGAAGAGCATGGAAAATAATCTGAGAACATTCTTGACTTCAGCCCAAGAAAAACTGATTGGTGCTGATGGCAAGGATATCAATATTCTAATCGTGTGTTGTGACTCCGCGCTTGATATGCAAGCTTGGCGACGTTACTTGTTTGGCTTCTCTGGGTTGTTTACAGAAAATAGTTTCGCTCATCATAGTGAGTTCGATCGTGTAGACTATGTTTTACTTACCAATTTATACAACCGCCATCACAAGTTTTATGAACAAAACACAATTAGGGATCATTGGAAGTTATCTAGTGCATTTAACCTCCTTTACCCAAACAAATTTTCAAATAGAAACAAATTAGTTGTTAATGGGAAAGACGACTTTAAGCGTGTGAGTCGAGTCTTTACTAACTATAGTGAAGAATTTGAGGAATACCTCCGTGATAAATTAGATACCCCGAACGAAAACGAAAGCTATGAAGCTAAGGAATTTTTAGGGGTGGCTTGGTTTTCGGATAAATATCGAGATAAAGGCATTTATCACTTCCGAGAGCCAAAGGGCATTTAACAATCTGTTTAAGAGTGATTCGCAACGCGTGGCATTTTCATCATGCGTTAATTTAAGTGATTAAGGTGGTATGCGGCGGCATCGGTATTGCGTTGCTCACACCTTAACAGGGCGTTATACATTACGAGAAAATTATGAGAACAAAAACAGATAGATGGCTCCAGTCCTTTAAAGCTCTCACGTCTAAGCTGACTGCTAAATCAGACGATAGAAATCGTTTGGCATTAGGTCTAATGTATACGAGTAACGAACATTGTTGTTCTATATATGAATTATGTGGAAAAAATATTCCATCATCTGCGTTTGCGTTGTTAAGACCGCAACTTGAAACTTATATTCGAGGGTTGTGGATATTCAACTGTGCTTCAAAAGAAGATATAAACGACATTTACGCTGGCAAAGAGTTTCCCCGAAAAAATGACATGCTGGATGCTTTAACTGAGTTAGAAGAGTTTAAGGATGGTTTGCTTAAGAAAAAAGTAAACGATATGTGGGGGCTTTTGTGCGATTTCACACATGGCGGAGGGGTGCAAGGGGCTTGGCATATTGGTAGGCATGAAATAGGTAGTCATTTTGAGAAACGTCAGATCGATGTTCTTTATGGGCGTGCCTGCGTAATTTCTTACTTAAACTCAATAGCTATGGCTAAAATATGCAATTCAGAAGACATTGCAGCAAAGTTAACTGCAAGCTACAAGCGTATCCACAAGTAATGTATAACAAACTGTTAAAGAGGGATTCGCAACGCGTGGCATTTTCACTATGCGTTGGTTTAAGTGTTTAAGGTGGTATGCGGCGGCTTCGGTATTGCGTTGCTCACCCCTTCACAGGGCGTTATACTTTTCCGGAGGATTTGACATTGGAAGAACTAGTTCAGAAATTAGCTTCAATTGATGAGCTGGAAACTTGGAAGCAACATTGCCAAGGTTACAGTTCTCAAGAGAAGAAAGCTGCGTTCGAGCGTGCTCAATCGTTGTGGATTGCCAGAAAAGTATCAGAGAATACTCTCTATCTTCATCCCGAGGTTATCTCAGATCTTCAAAAGCAAAACTGGCTTCCAAATGATCTGCAAAAGCGCATGATATGGGCAAGTGTGTTAGCTTCCGGTGAGGGTAGCGATAGTAGACAACGTTTCAAGTCCATCAAAGCTAGCTTACTTAAGAAGCATGGTAGAGATTGGTGGGAAGATGTCTATAAACGTCAAAAATCTGCATTTGCAGCTAAAGAACGTATTCGTAATCAAACTGCTTCAAACGGTGCTGCTGTCAATATGCTTATGGCAAAAACTCACTTATTCGGTGATATTGCCAGAGACCAAATACACAGTGCATTGAGTATGGTTCCTAAGTGGTAAAAAACGTATAACAAAGCGTTTAAGACGGATTCCCAACGCTTGGCATTTTTGGTTTACTTCGGCTTTAGTGTTTACGGCACAATACTTTAAGTGCAGTGGTCTGCGTTGCTCACCACTTAACGCGGCGTTATGTTTATCGGAGGAAAAATGCCTGAGTATGCGTTACTAAATAATGTTATCGACTATATGGAAGAGCACGGTCGCACCTACAAATCCGTTAATCTCGATATAGATGAACAACTGGTACAAGAGATTAATGTGGCGAACAAAAGCACTTTTACTCTTGAGCAACTCGAAAAAGCGGCAGACAAGTGTTTAGCACATGAGTGGCTCAATCATGCGTATTTGGGAGGTGGCAACTACAAAGGATTGCAAATAACTCCTAAAGGAATTGGCGTTGCTCGTTCAAAAAAACGTTCAGATGAACTAAAAGCAAACAGAACGTTTCTGAAAAAAACTTCTGACTACATTGAGGAGCACAAGGGGCTTTTTCTTGTTTTAGGTTTTCTTTTAGCCCTAGCAACACTTGGTCTGAAACTTACGGGGTATTATTAATGGAAGATGGCAACTTTACTGTAGAGCTTAAATGTTTGTTTTGTGATTGTCCTTTAGAGGGAGAGCCTGATCAGGAGTTTTCCTCTGGGGACTTAATAAAATGTCAAAATTGTAATGAATTAAATGATTACGATTCGTTGTTAGACGTTGCGGCTGAAGAGGGACTAACAATAGTTCAAGCTCACCTAGACGATCATTTAAAAAAGACGTTCGGTAAGCTCTTCAAAAAATAAACATAACAAACTGTTTAAGAGTGATTCGCAACGCGTGGCATTTTCACTATGCGTTGGATTAAGTGTTTAAGGTGGTATGCGGCGGCATCGGTATTGCGTTGCTCACACCTTAACAGGGCGTTATGTGACTTTCGTACAGATCATCATTGAAATCTCAATATGCAACCACAATATTATCATGGGCATATAGGAGACCAATCATGAGTAATGTTATTCCATTCCGAAAGAAACCTGTGTTAACTCAAAAACCAAAAACTACTATTAAAATGAGTGGCTGTCATTTTGAAGAAAATGGCGTAGGTATGCTTTTAGGCGAGGGTGTCGAAGTAGACATGGAGAGCACCACTTTCTTAAACAACGGTGCTGGTATTGTCGCGGGCTCAATTGATGAAAGAATTCTCCAAATTCTGTCTGAATCGCAACCCAAGGAGAGGTTTAGATTTGCTAATGAATTAAGCCAGTTCGCTAACATATCAGATATAGACCAGCGTACAAAAGAAATTGAGCAGTCGTCACTAGCTAGTAAGTTATCGACAGCATCTAATCTGGCGACTGTCACTACGTGGATAAACGATGTAATTGAGGGGGTGTCGAGTGTGGACTTTGAAGTTTTACTTAATGCGATAATGGGTGGATAGTCACATAACAAATTGTTCAAGAGGGATTCGCAACGCGTGGCATTTTTACTATGCGTTAAGTCTAGTGTTTAAGGTGGTATACAGAAGCTTTGGTATTGCGTTGCTCACCCCTTAACAAGGCGTTAGTTTGCAAGAGGAAAAACGCAGCTATATCGCAAGATCTAACGGTAAAAGCTCAAAGTAATAATTGTCGTATCGGCGTTCAATTTCAGTGTTAACTAGCGTGGTGAAAATTCCAAATTGGCATCGTTTCAACGGTTGATTTGTTTTTTGTGCGGCGATTTTTGGGTTACCTTAGTCGAACTTTTTTGCTGAAACTCTGCTCGTTGAGTTTGTTGGTACAAAAGCCGATTTACTCGATGAAATGGCGTTTTCTCTGGTGTGGTAAGTTCATGTGGTTTCAGTGACTTTGTTGAAAGTCCGCATTGTGAGATTGGTTTTCCAAAGGCGCTTTTTGGTGTTGTGAGTTCGTTTTCTGCGACGTTGTTTGTTCCAAGTGGTTTCATTGACTAGCCGCTTTGAGACTACGCCCGACTTAAATGCATCAAAACACATAAAGTTTATTGTTTGCAAAGTTTAAAATAACGTAAAATCAACGCTTTGGGTTTGCAAACTAACAAACTGCTCAAGAGGGATTCGCAACGCGTGGCATTTTTACTATGCGTTGGTTTGAGTGATTAAGGTGGTATGCGGCTGCTTCGGTATTGCGTTGCTCACCCCTTAGCAGGGCGTTATAAGCTTGGAGGAATAATGCAAAGTATCAGTGTTCTAGTAGTACCTGAAACTGAAGAGTTTACAGAAGACGTTTCTCATCATGATGTGGTGTGGATAAATAAGAGTTTAGGCAAACCGAACCTTAAAGGGCGTAATGCTAAATACCTTGTGCCATATTGGTTGAAAGAACCTGTTGGTGCTAATCGTATATACCACATTCTAGAGATCACAGAATATGACGAGTGTTACGGTATTAAGCTTGGAAATTCATTCATACTCTCTCAACAATGGTGTGGTATGGCGCAGAAAAGGCGCTTTGAATATTGGGATCTTACAGAGTTTCAATTCGTAGAAATTTGTCCCGGGCTACTTACACCCAACTGGTGAGCACGCTTATAACAAACTGTTTAAGAGTGATTCGCAACGCGTGGCATTTTTACTATGCGTTGTGTTTAGTGTTTAAGGTGATATGCGGTAGCATCGGTATTGCATTGCTCACACCTTAACAGGGCGTTAGAGCTACTTGGTAAAGTTAGGAGTTAGAAATAATGATCGTTAGAGACATGATTCGCTGTAAAACGTGTGACCACGTTTCCACAGTAAGGATCTCAGTAGGTCATGATAATTATCAAAGGCATGACTTTGCATGTGTTAGTTGTGAAGAACCTATTGGTTTGGGAATGTACGTTGATTTTAAAAAAGTCTCAACGAAACTAGATTTTTGTGAAAACTGCGAACAAGCAGATGAAGAAGGTACGATAGTTAACTTAAACCCTCATTTCTTAATGAGTGAAACAGACCAAGGTCAAGACCAGAACTTTTCTTGGATGTCCCAGTCTCATTACATCATGGGCAACAGTTCAATTCCCCCAATTTTAGTCCCAAGACCTCATTTGAAGGGTATTAAGTTTAGAGATACTTATGAAGAGTTAGGTGGAATTTATTGTACGTCTGAATTATGGTCGACCATCAAAAAAGGCTGGTCTTTGACCAATAACCATAAGCAAGCTCTTGCACAAAAGGTACTGAAAAAATATAAGCCGAGCCATTTCAAGGGTCCTTTTACACTCCATGCTGTTCTTAACGATTTCTTATACTGTCAAACTTTACCAAGAGCATACGTTTACTTTGACCGTGCTAAAGAGTGTTTAGAAGTCGCTAATTTTGAGTACTCAGAGGAGCTTAAAAGGTTCGCTAAGTACTACAGAGATAATCTAAGAACTACGCATCAAGAAAGGTACTTTGATATATTCTCCAGTTTTTTTGAAAACTTTTCAGAATTTGATCAAGCCATTTTATACGTAAAGAATTGCGTGCCAGTTATTGAAGGGTATATAGCCTCGTCTCACGGTTTTAATAAGACCAAAATGTTCTATGGTAATGCCTTCGAGGCATTTACTAGTAATATCGTTGTTTTGGCATGTTTAAACAATATACTTGAGGGACGAAAATTCGATGAGTTCCTCTCAATGGATTTAGCCAAATACCAAACAATAAACAAAGCGAATAGAGGGAATCCATTTTCAGAAAATGGTCAGCTTAATCCATTCTTAGATTGCATAGAAAGCCCCCTAAGAAATGCCTCGCATCATGGCTCGATAAAGTTGATAAATAAAGGCAAAGAAATTCAATATCAAAGCGGCGGCACAGGTGCTATCCATGTAATGACGTACTCTAAATACCTTGAGAAGTGTAACATGATAAGTTTAAGGTTAGCGTCTTTGTACTTATTGGAGACGGCGTTGCTTGAGTACGCGTAGCTCTAACAAAGCATTTAAGAGTGATTCGCAACGCTTGGCAGTTTCGCTTCGCTCAAGTATAGCCAAGCGCCGCTCACACCTTAATGCGGCGTTAGGTTTCTCCGCGGGAAACATCGAATTCGAGGAATTTGGATCATGGATTATGAAACGAAGCTACAACTTGCGCACAAAGAGTTAAGTGACAAAGGTGTTTGGAAGTCGAACTACAATCCTCCACTTGTAAGGTTGTTACGTAAACTCGGACTATGTTTTCCGCCGCCTTATTATCAGAGCTTTTTTGCAAACGTTATGCTTTGTGTGGCTTTCAGAAGTGGCCCCCAAATTTCGGACATGACTTTAAGTGATTGATCTGT
>NZ_CAWMYL010000003.1:0-1190 GCF_963871815.1 Vibrio sp. L85 | reverse complement strand
ACGGGCTCGCAAACATCATTCACCGGCTCACTTTATTTAAGAATTAAATAGGTAGTCCAGCTTCACGCATTTCTGCTGTCATTTCTTGGCTTTGTTGCTTAATTAAGTGAGAAGACATGGCTGCCCCATGTTGATTGATACTTAAACAATACACTAAGTTTCAGGCATACCAAGCCCTGTAATCTTGTTCAACGCTTTGAGCATAGCGTAAGTCTCGCCAACCTGAGCGTTGTAATTTCTTAGGCTTAGTTTCCCACCTAACAACTGTTTTACCCGATACATTGCTGTCTCTGAGAGCGAGCGCTTATGGCAACCTACCGCCAGATTGCGAGGATGTCCTTGTTCCCAGAAGGCTGCTCCTTCCCTTGGCGGGATGAGCGGAACCGCTCGCTTTATACGTATTGAATCATGGTAATGTCTTGTGTCATAAGCGCCATCACCTGATATCTCAATGATTTTTCGACGTGTTTGCTTTAGTAGGTTAGGAAGCACTTCGGCATCGGTAACGTTCGATAAACTCAGCTCTGCTGCGACTATTTCGTGGGTGCTAGTATCCACTGCTAAATGTAGCTTACGCCAGACTCTGCGCTTCCCATCAGTACCATGCTTTTTGACCTTCCATTCACCTTCGCCATAAACCTTGAGACCAGTGGCATCGATGACCAGATGCTGTATCACGCCTCTAGTTTTGGTTTTAAATGAAACCTCAACTTCCTTAGCTCGACGGTTTATACAGGTGTAATTCGGACAAATAAGCGGTATGTTAGCCAGCTTAAATACGGAGTCTAGAAAACCTTGCAGCGCTCTCAATGGCATAGAGAAAACGCGTTTTACCATCAGTGCGGTAGTAATGGCTAGGTCGCTGAATTGACGAGGCCTGCCGCGCTTGTTCTGTTTGCTTTGCTTCCATTCGCTTATAGCTTCTTCATCAATCCAGAAAGTGAGTGAACCACTATTGATTAGGGCTTTGTTGTACTGTTTCCAGTTAGTTGTTTTGTAACAAGGTTTCGGCATAAGGCTACGATGATTAACTGATGTAGCCGATCAGATCGTAACTTCCTGATTTAGTTTCATCGAATTACGCAACAAAGCCCCCATTGCTTCGCAAGTTTCTTTGTAAGTCCGCCCTGGTCAAGCACCAACTGAGCGCATTCAAGCTTAAACTCTGAGTTAAAAGTGCGTCTTTCACA
>NZ_CAWMYL010000002.1:0-326 GCF_963871815.1 Vibrio sp. L85 | reverse complement strand
GCGTCATTTTTTCCTGTTCGACCCGACAATCGATAAGGGGAAACAAACTTCGGAGCAATCAGTCGAACTTCATGTCCTATCTTTTCAAAGGTCCGAGCCCAAAAATGAGCACTGCTACAAGCTTCCATTCCAATCAAACATGGTGGCATGTTTGCTACGGTTTCTAATAACTTAGCCCGACTTACTTTGGGTTTGCAAAGAACAGTATGACCTTTGTGGTCAACGCCATGTAGTGCAAACACATTCTTTGCCAGGTCAATGCCTAATACAGTCACAGCCATGTTAGTTTCTCCGTGTGAAATGGTTAAATTATCATCTCAAAACTT
>NZ_CAWMYL010000001.1:0-17655 GCF_963871815.1 Vibrio sp. L85 | reverse complement strand
TCCCCAATCATGCAGTTATGAAAATAATCACTCCACAGTTTTTTGAGTCCAATTTCGCGCACGCTAGATTGTCTTGAGAGCTGATAGAGCTCAGAGCCAAACAGCATGCCAGTACGACCGTAGCGCTCATCATCTGAGGTGGTGAAAATCGCTTCCACGCCCTCAGCCATTCCCACCATGATAGAAGAGAAAAAATACGTCGGAACGGCGACAAGGTAGGGGACATTATCGACTTTATAGACTTTTCCCGGTTGGGTTTTATCAATGATGAGCATGTCGGCTTTCATGTTGATAAGAAACAGAGGCACGGCAAAGAAGACCACCATCCATTTGATGATGTCTTTGGGGTTACGAGAGAGCATGAAAATAAACAGGCTGGTGATAAGTCCCAGCATCATGCACATCTGTAAGTAATCACCAAAGGTAGAGGTTCTGAAAAAGGTGGCGAGGGCGTTAAAGGCTTTGTTGACCACCTCGCCCGAGGTATAGGTGTAATATTCGAGTATCATAAGTTAGTTCCCATAAGCCGGCACAGGCTTGGTGGTCGTGCCAATGTCTTTCTGGCTTTGCTGCGCGGTTTTTCTTTGTGAGTCGATAAGTTGATTGCGATTATTGAGCGCTTCAATAGCTTTATCGGCAAGCCCAGCAGTAAAGCGTTTGGCGTTATCGATATCACGAGTGATGAGGGTGATATCATCTTGACTGTTGTTGGTATTGGCCAGTGATTGGCTGGCAATGCTCAACATGTTGGTGAGGTATTGATTAAGCAGCTCTACTGCTATCATGCGTGAGTAACTGCTGGTATCCGGCGTTTGATTGGCGGACAAGTCATCAATAAAGAACTTTAATATTGGTGTTTGAGTGAGCTCCAAAAAGCTCTTTTGCTTATCCGTGAGTTTTTGGTCAGTACCAATGCTTCGCAGTATTGAATCCAGCTGTTTGCGTATCTGGCTTTGAATGCCATTGGCCTGGCTAATGGATAAGTTGTTGCGTTTGCTGATACTAATGCACGCTTTGGGGCCTGTGCTTTTGCATTGGTAAATATCGGCTTTGCCCCCTTCTAGAAGCACGTTGACCAGATTATTGTTGTCGGTCAAAAGGCTTGGGTAGTAGCGAGGGTTGCCGTTAGCGTCGTACACATAAGTCCCTGACAGGCTCATCATAAATTGTGCGAGGTTTTTATCTGCAGATAAAAACGCGTTATTGGTAATCGCAGACCACACCACATTGTGATTCGTTTGGGTGATGTCTTTCAGTGCCGGGTCATTTTTGGCGTTGGCTAATTGACCTGCGGCTTTGCCTCCTGCGCCACATTCATGTTGGGCTTGTACCCAATCCGAGAACGCATTGTTTTGAGTGCCGAGTGTCGCACAGACGTGCTTTTTGGTAGCTGGCGCGGTAAAAGCGGCCAGCCCACCGATGGCGGCTTGCGCCGCTTCACAAGAGTTCACTGACTGGTTTAAGTATTTGTCGGCAATCGCTTGCAGATTATCAAGGTTTTGCTTGAGCTGCGGAGCCCATGTTTGCAAAGCCAGATTGGTGATGAAGGGTGGGGCGTTGTGGATAATTGCTTTGCCCACTCTCACCAGTTGGTCTGAGCTGATATGAGAAAATCCCCCCATAAACATATCGATGCCTGAGCATCCCGCACTGATAGAGGGTACGGTGACGCTGACCAGTTGCGCATCAATGATTTTATTGCGCACAAACAAGCTGCCCCCAGTGTAGTAGTTGGCAGACTGACCTTGATAGGCGGTCGGGTTCGAGACATTGGCGTTGTACCCTGAACTATCAAAAAAGCGGGCCAGTGAGTTATTAGTATCGGCATGGCTCATACTAGGTAACGTGATGAGTAATAAAGGAATAAGCCGCTTATGCACCGAAATAGTGGATAAGTGGTGAGTAAGTGAGCGCATCATTGCAACGCCTCCTGTACCCGTGGGTCATTGAGCGCGTTTTGAATGCTCTGAGCTAATGTGCTTTCTGGTACGTCACCAATGCTCAGGCGGGAAAACTTACGGCTATTCACATTCATTAAGAAGGTGGCGGGCATGACGGCTTTGCCATTGTTTGGGAAAAAAGTGCTGCCTATTTCAGGGGTGACAGGAATAGGGACTTCAAAGCCAGGAATGCCCGCCCCATCAACAGAAAAAGCGTAAACAGGTAATTGGAAGCGTTCGCTAAGGCGAGTAATTTTAGGTGCAGTCTTATGGCAGTATGGGCAGGTACTTTCAAAAAAGAACACCAGAGCGTATTGGTTTTGCATGGCGGCGTGTGCGCTGCTAACAAATAGCGCAAAACTGAGCAAAAGAGTGCGAAGAGATGGCATGGTGCCTCCTTGCGTTTTAGGTTAAAAAGAAACAAGTAAAGTGTTGTCATCCAAGAGGGCGGTATGGACGAGATAAATAATGCGGTATCGAACGTTGAGCTAGGTTTGGGGTTTATGGCAGCGCTTGCGCTGTTTGCTTTGGTATGGTGGCTGTTTTTGGATTAGAAATTCGATTGCTCAAAGTTGGTCGCAACGTTGTAAAAACGCCCAAGCAAATCATTTTGGCTTATCCAGCCATACGCCAGTGGCTTCATCTCTCCGGTGCGGGGGTGCACCAAAATCAGCGCTGGCGTAAAAGGAACGGTGACCTTGCCTTGGTTATGGCGGTTCTCTTTGATGTTGGTGATGAAGGTTTCATCATTGCTGATACCAAGAAGCTCTAAGTGGTATTGATCAGCAAAAGCTTGAATGGAAGGGGCGAGTTGCTGACTGAGCGTATCGTTGCCGTCATAAACAAAGAAAAATCCCCAGCCTTCCTGCTTCATCTTTTCAACTGCATCGGTTTTCTTTTTATTTTCCAGGTCGAGATACACCTGCCTTGCGGCTTGCTCTGTCGGGTGGTCTTTGGTGTAAGAGAGCTCCGGTCTTTCCAGTAGCAGCGATTTGAATGTCATGCCTAGCTGGTCAGTCTGGTCAGTGATAAATCGATTAAGTGCTAAGAACCTTGCCAGTTTTTCCTTATCTTTGGGGTGTATGGTGGCATCGTTTTGAGCCTCCTTGTGCATGGTATGGAACCAGTCCATTTGCTCGGTTGCTGACAAGGTTTTAGGGCTGGATACCGTGGTTTGGGTATTGCTAGGTAGCGGCTTAGGTTTGGGCGTTTTAGGTGCTTGTTTTGGCTCGTTGTACCATCGCCACCCTGGTGGGGCATCATTGGCGAGAGCAGAAGATAGAGGGGCAAGCAGCGTTAGGGTAATGACGTAAAGCAGAGATTTTTTCATCATCATAGGCCTTGGTTAAATAAAGCGAAGTGATTAAGAGCTTAAGCACTTGGGTCTCTCACGTAGGTGGTGCATCTGATGTGTCGATGGGTTGCGCAGCGTGAGTAAGTATTGAAGGTATTCATCATGGAGCAAGGCGTGGTGTTTAGACCATACGCCTTGCTCACTGCTAAAGTAGTGAGTCTGTTTTTCAATGTTTTCTATCAGCTCTCGATACTCATCCAGCCTTTTAGTGATATCGGGATAACGGTCAAGTTGCTTAGTGAGTATCACATCGTTTGGAATGAGCCGTAAGAGAGTAAAGGTACGCAGTAAGAAAGTTTGCAGGAGGGCAATAAACATGACGATTTCCTTTTGATGGTTGATATGCTTATGACTTTTTTACCCGAGATGGCTTGCCTAAAGATGATTTTTGTAAGTCTGCAAAGAAAGTCATAGAGCGCTCACTCTCCCTTTGATGTTGATGAACGTTCGCTTGGTTGTGGGTCTTTCTCGTCTGAATAAGCACCTAATAATACGACCCCAGTCGCCATCATTAGACCGATGAAGTCTTCAATAGGATGGGTAATTAAGATGTGTGTAACCCCTCCCGATAAAAGTATGAGGCATCCGCTTAGTGTGATCTTGTTTAGCGTAAAACCAGAGGGGCGAGAGTCGGCCCAAGTGATGAATCCCCATACCAGTGCGCTTGCGGCTAACCAAAAATACCAGGTTATTGCGCAAGTAGGTTGACCTGGAATGAAAACCACTAGATACGCACCAACGAGAGAGACAATCAAGTTGCGTGCTGTTTGAGGTGAAAGGTATTTATGCATGGATGAATTTCCCTTGTGTTAATTTGAGTTATCGCAGTGATATCAGCCTATGGGTTGAATGATGGCAGTCACTTTGCCAACAGGCGCTATTTCTGCAATACAAAACGACGGCTTAAATGGATTGCTCTTATCGCCAGATTTCCATTGCTTGGCGATAAGAGCGTATTTCCTTACTGTTCTACCTTCTTGTCTTTCTCCATTATCTTATTGTTTTCATCAGGCTTAGTTTGGTGAGTTGATCCTTCGTTGCACTGATTGGTCATCTGTCTTGAGCGCTTGCCATACTTTGCTTTGATGTGGTCGCAAGCTCTAAATAAGCCGGTTGCAAGTAGGCTGATAATCACCAAACTCAAATAAAGTAGCCCTATTTGCTCTCTTTCGCGCTGTGTGGTCTGGCGTGCTGAGTCGGCTATTGAGGTGGTTTTCACTTCCGAATTTGGACAAGGGTTGGCGTTACCTACGATGGTCGCTCTATCAATCGGTGTTCCATCGGTGCATTCAAAAATGCGTATCTGCCCTTTCTCAGCTTTACCAAGCCACGCAGCTTGTGTCACTGCGGTGACGATTCTTTGGTTGTGATTAAAATAGGTGTCAGTTGCTAAAACATAAGCAGCGATGACAAGCAGTAATACCGCGGGTGTTTGAATGAGGTGCTTAGCAAGCAGTGATAGTGTGGAGTGGTGGCGCTGGATAAAGTTTTTCATGTAATTTCCTTTGTTTAGTGATGAAGGTCGATTTAACCGCCCGCTGCACTTTGAAGTCGTTTCTTGATTTCATCAAAGTTAGGCAGGTTGGTGTTGGCGTGCATTTCTGGGTAGAACTCTGAAAAATCGATGTGCTCAAAGTTGATTTGACCGAGTTCTTCCGGGGTGATAGCTGCGCAAGTTGGGTTTTTGGCACTGCCAAGTCCTTTACCTAATTGCCCGATAGAGCCTTGCTCTTGAATGATTTTGGCAAGTTTGCTGTCATAGACGCAGTAACTGCGTTTTTTACGTGTGCAAACCCCAAGGACTTTCTTGGCGCAGTATTGCCCTACATACAGGGTTAATCCTTTCTCTTTCGCTTTGCCTAATGCTTCTTCACCTTCGCTGCATTTTGCTCCCAGGCTTTGTCCCCATCCTGAGTCTTTGCAGCAGTCGTTAAAGCCTGCGAGTTTTTTGTCACATTTCATGGGTTTGCCAGTAAATATCTTAGGCGGGTCGCCGACATCTTTTACCGCTTCGGCAAGCCCTGCCAGTGCCGCGACGGATTTATCAAAGTTGCCATTGAGTTTTGGCTCTTCCACGTAGCAATCGCCATCAAGGCAAAAGGATTGTTCACCACACTGCATTTGGGTGGCGCGGCATGATTTTTCAGGGCAACTTTTTTTGATTTCTTCTTCGACGCAAAACCCATTTTGTTTGAGTGAGCAAGAGCGAGATTGTTCTTTGCAGTCTTTGGGTAAACTGGCGCAGGAGTCTGACAGTTCGCAAAGGTGATTGACTTGGTATTTCCAGCAATCAAGATGAGTGGGAATACCGTTAATTATGCGAGTTTGCGGTCCTTCAATGCAGACTTGGTTGGTTTTTTTGCAGTCTTTTAGTAAGGAGCAATCGGTCTTCCATGAAAAGGTGTTTTTGATGCACTGTGCGCCAGAGAGTGTATAACCCGCATCGCACTTCAAAGCGGCGGGCTTTTCGATAGGGACTGGACCGCAAATTTCATAAAGGCTTGTAGTTGCAATGCCGCAGCTATTGTAATTTGTGGCGTATTTGTAATCCCCTTTGTAATAACCATCTTTAGAGTAAACCTGCTTTCCATCCCAATAATAAGTGGTTGTATAACCGCTGCTTGAGTAGCAATTGTGGAAGCGAGCGGAGTCAGTCGTCTGGTTGCTCTTATCGAAGCGGCATTGCGTCTCAACGTTATGGCAAGTCATGCCTTTTAACGTCCATCCGTCCTGACATTGATAGCGTGTGATGCCGATTTCAACCTGTGCCACGGGCGTACTATAACAAGGCACGTTGTTGTTCGTTGGTGAGGTGCAAATGCGTGTGTGATTTTCAATTAAGCACTGCGTTCCAGCATCACAGTCTACGTAGGCGTTAGATACGCCATGGGTGATTTCAAAGGCATTTTCTTGACCAAGTAAAGCAAAGCGCATCGCCGGATCGTTTTTTATATCAGGCTTACCCTTATTGAAGTTGTTCTGTATTGCTTGGGCGGTCTCATCTTTTGCAAAAGCGAGATTTTTTTGGCTATTGATGTCGCTGTCAGAGAGGTGGGATTCTTTTGGGTTTCGTATCTCTCTTTTACAAGCGGCATCTTTGCAGTAATCATCGATATTAAGAGGGAGCGAGCTTGGCTTTAGGGCTTGGTTCGCTGTTTGTTTTGCCCAGCTTGCGGCATCAGTGAAGGTTTGCTGTTCGCTGGTTAAAGCCGATGCAGAGAAAAGGCTGAGCATGAGCGCAGCCCAAGGGTATAGGCGCATAAGAAACACCTCGTTAAAAGTGATGGTAAGAGTACAATGTTTGAGTAGGCATAAGAGTGTTGCTTATGCTAGAACGATAAACATTTTTGGATTGGAGTATTGATATGCTTTTAAAATGTGTTGTTTGTGAACATCCTGTTGCTCCGGATGCAGACCGATGTCCGAATTGTCGTACTGGTGACCCATTTGGTGCTATCGCAAGAAGAAAGCGTCTTGAAAAATGGCTGGCTTTTATTGTTTTAGGCGGCAGTGGCGTCTATTTCGTATTTGAGTTTATCCAACGTGGATATTTACAATATTTTTTGTAACTGGCGCACGATGTGCGTGAGCGTTTGAATGTCATCATCAATGCGATCACGATGCCATGCCAGATCTATCACGTTAGATTTCAAGTAATACTGATCATGATACGTAGACGAAAGAGCCCAAACTAACTGAATGTCATGATTGTATTGCCCAACAATTTCCCAAGGGTGGTGCAATTTACCTCGTTGACGGGCTTTTCTTACCGCTTGAATAAGCCTTTCTACTGCACCTTGCTCTGCTACAAAGTAAACATAAGGCGGCTCTGGTCGCCCGAAGGCGTGACCTTGGCAGGAAGCAAGCGTTTTTATTGATGGCACAGTATTTAACTGTGATACCAAAGGTGTGATTTTGGGGTCAATATCTTCGTAGCGTCGCGCTTTTTGTTTTCTTGGCTCTATGAAAATCTCGCTCCAGAGGTTATGGAGTTTTTTGGATATTGGCATGGATTGCGCCTCATCATGACTTAAGCATTATTGTGAATACAGAGTGCGCAGCAGAGGGTGAATGTTTTGCTGCGCATCGCCCATGGCGAGATAATCTAGCGCTTGATAAAGCGAGATATTGCCATAAAGAATGTCGTAGTCAGAGTTGGAGCAAGGTTGCTCTGGCAGACAACGCCCTGACTTGACCGATACAAAAGCCGGCACCTTTGTAATATCAAACTGCTTAAACCAATCAGGACTGATTGAAAATCCACTCTGTATTGGTGCTTGGTTTGGTGAGCGTATTAATGATTCGATGCGCTTGGCAGTGGCTGGAAAACCTTCTGGCAAGACGCCACGTATCACAAGAGGGACACCGAGATGCTCACTTTGCGTCAGCAATTGTTTCAGTGCCGTATCGGGCATAGTCAGCGACACAAAAACCATTACGCCTTTGGGCGCTTGGTCTGGATTGCGTGGGGGTTTTTGCATGCCGAGCAGTGGAGAGAGGCTTTCCTCTTTTACTAAGGCTTGAATTTTTCGACTGGCATCAAATGCTTGCTGCTTATAGGCATTGGCTTGGTTTTGCACCTGGTCAATCTGCCACTGGTTTGCCGTGTCAGTTTGTTGGCTAAGTGCTTGCTCAAGTTTGGCAAAAGCTTTGAGCTCTTGCTCTGTATAAGCATGGCTAGGCAGCGAGATAAACAAGCACAGAAAAACAAGAGAGCGCCACAAGGCGCTCTCAAATGATGATATGGTCATATGACCCCCTTGGTCATAGGCGTTTAAATGGTGGATAGAGAGTACGAGCGTCTTGAAAACTGATTGAGCAGACTTTGCGGGCGTTGAGGTCTTTGCAAAACGAGAAACAGAAATGCCTCAAAGGAAAGCAACAATAGATCTGCTTGTGATTGGCTATGTCCGTCTTTAAAAAGTCCTCAAGAGAGTTCAAGTTGCTGGCAATAAACAATTCTGACTCGCCTTGTAATGTCGGTGGTGAAAAAGTCATGATTGCCTCTTACAAAAATACGCAGTTACGCTTTCGCCACTGAACAAAACCAAAATTATCTCCGGTGACGGGGTTGTCGTGGCCAGCTTCCCATAAGGTGGTTGTGGTCGTATAAGGGTGGCACCATGCTGCATCGGGGATGGGTGACGACATCTGATAACGGTAGCGAGATTTTGGTAAAATTGGGTCGGGATATTGGTAACAAATTGCCCCATCTTCACCGCGCGTCTCCCACACAATGCCTTGCCTGTGAAGCTTATAATTCAGTTTTTCCATGAGCAGCGTTGCGGCTTGAATGGGAGTATCTCGGTAGTTAGTTGTTCCCGTCAATGGACACGCGCTACCTTGTGAGCCCAGGCACCAAAATAACGCATCAATAGGCAGTGCAACGTTCGTGGAGGTGAGCATCGCTTCGGGGACACAAGCAAGTTGTGCAACCAGATTGCCAAAGAGTAATGCTTCTGGGTTGAGTATGAGCGAGAGCTCGTCATCATCCCAAAGTGGGTCAATTTCCGTCATGTACGCCACATCAAAATTATCCGTTGCCATACACGCGGTCGATTGCATCAATTGTAGCCAGTAAATGACCGGGTATTTATACCAATGCGCATGATAAAAGCCGCCGTCGCTACTGTCGCTGTCACGAGCGGTGACACGTCCTCCTATTTTTTGGCTGTTTGCACCAGAAAGCTGTGTGCCCATATTCACCATACAATAAGGCACGCGGGTGACGTCGGTTAAGGCATAAGGCTCCCAATAGCCGATATTTACCCCAACTTGAACAAAGATAGGCGGCGGTTTAGGGCAGTAGGATATTGGCAGTGTCGGGTTGTTGGTGTCGGGGTATTTGGAAGGCATTACGGTGGCGGAGCCGATGGTCATGGGAAATAAACAGTCCCAACAGATGTCTGTGATGGGATTGATAAAGCGGCTTTTACACGCCGCACTGGCTGCTAGGGTGGATGGGGCAATAAAAACCAATAGGCAGCACAGCAATAAAGGAAAGTGTCGCTGTTTCATAGGGTGTCCTTTTCCACGCGTTGCGTGGTACTCCTTTTGCCTCTACAAGAGGCTTCGCCTCGTTATAGCAGTCAAAAGCGAGCTTGATTAACAATGAGAGGGTGTTGCTTGGAAGAATGATCAAGAATTGCTGTCGGCTTTTCTTGATGATATCCAAGGTGGTAAGTCATTGTTCTATCTCCAAGGGCTGCAAATCTGAGACGTTGACTTCATCGATGCGCCAGCGTGTGCCTTCTTGATAAGCAATGGCGGGAACATGAGTAATGTTCAATCTGCTGGTTAAAAAGCCGTCTTGAGCAAAGTATATTCTGGCATCGAGTAAGGTTGCCATTTGGTTTGGGCTCCCTGCGGTCAGTACCCATTTGATGGGCTTATCATTGTGGTACTCACTGGCAAAGCGCCTTTGCTGCGCATCTCTGGCATCAAAAAACACCAGTACCTTACTAAGCTCAAACTTAGGCAAAATGTCTTTGCTGTTTGCCTTTGGCCAGGTTCGGCTGTCAAAGGGGTTAACCTTGGTGCCCGCTTTGGCGATGACTTGCCCGGTAGCAGGTACAACGATGTCTTTAGGGATAACGATGCTTGGGGCAACGTAAAAGGTACGTGGGTTGGTTGTACTCGTCAGTCCTTCGACGGGCGGCGGGTTTTCAATGCTTTCCTTTACTCGCTGGGTGAACGCTTCCTGCATGTCAGCCAGCTTACCATTGGCTTCAAATTGTCTCAGCCTGTGGTCAATCCATTTAAGCATGTCAATTTCACCGATAGGAAAGACCGGAGCCACTTGCCCTAGTGCTTTTCCATAAGCGTTAAAAGCGGCAATACCCGTTACGAGGATAATAGGCAGCGAGTTAAGTACTCGCCCCAATCGCTTGGTTAAATGCCTCAATTTCCTTGCCGTAGTAGTGCATGGAGGTTTGTTCAATGGCCTCTTCCAATGGCAAGCCTTGTTTATAAAGATTTTCACAGTATTCAAACTCCTTGGGTTCCGTTGAGAACATGGCGCGTTTTACTGGTGAAGCAAAAAAGCGATGGTAGGTCACGTGCCCCCCGGCTTTGATGCGTGCGCAGCTGTAGCCCGCAATCGCTGAGGGATCAAAGCTTTTGATAAGCCGCTGCTCATACTTTGAAAAGGCGTCAGGGTTTTGGGTTAGGTATTTATCAAAGCCTTCACCTTGGCGAAGAATGATGTGGATATCGGAGTTGTTGTAACACGCTTTGGCTTCTTCACTGCTAAAGAAGTCTTCAATGCCTTGAGTCACGGTACAAAAACTGCCGCCGAACTTACGCGCTGTGCGATAGCCGGTGTTGATGAACTCTCTGGCTTGTTCGTTGGCTCCAGACAGCAAACTCCACGCCTCTTCAATGATGCACATCTTTGGCGTTGAGCGAGAGCCAGATAGGTACATCTGCTGGTTAATCGAGACCATAAGAGCAAAAATAACCGGTCTTAGAACGGCAGGTGGGAACCCATCAAGCTCTAGGGTGGTGATGTCCACGTTAGGGTCAAGCATGGAGGGTTTGTTGAACACATCGCCATACATGCCGTCAGTGCAGAACTTTTTCAGCTGCACGGCAATGTCTTTGATGCGTCGATCGCTCTCTTCTCCGGCAATTTCAATCAGAGCGTCTCTGACATCATCCACGAGTGCTTGGTTGCCCTTGCGCTCCCATGCGGTCACGATGGCATCGCCTAACACACTTTGCTGAAATGCGGTCAGGGGGGCGTAAGGCGAAGCGATAGTCGCAAACAGAGCTGTGATGTTATCGAGCGCTTCCATCATTGGGTCTACTGGCTTGCCTTCGTCGTCCACAAACTCAAAGTCCGCGTCCTGCATGGCGCCAAGATGGGTGAACGGGTTTAAGAAGATATTGGCGTGCGTCATGTAAGTGCCACCAAGACTCAGAGTGATTTTTTTGTAGCTGCTCCCTTTATCGAGTATCCACACTTTACCGCCCATGGCGTAGACGGTTTTGGCTATCTCCTGAACTAAGAAACTCTTACCTGCCCCAGAGCCACCGGTTAAGGCGATGTTTTGGTTATCACTGCCACAGGTAAAAGGGTCAAAGAAAGAGATTTGCTGGCGCATGGTTGGAAGCAACACCCCGCCTTTGAGCTGGCAAAAGTCCATGATGAGCGGAAAGAAGTTAACCAGGTTGGAGCTTTTTAATGTGCGAACTCGCCCGGCTTTTTTGCAGTCACCCCATAGTCCTTCACTCATCATAAAAGGCAGCGTGGAAAGCAGCGCTTGTGGCTGATTCATTTTCAGTGGAATGATATCGAGTCCGGCATTACTGAAAGACTCTTTCGCTGCTTGCGTGTCTTTCTTTTGACGGTTTTTGTCCGTAAAGAGAGAGACCGTCAACACCATGGAGGCAATGGTGAACTCTTTAGATAAAAGACCTTTTTGTAGGGCTTTACGCTCTTTAAGTTCATCTTCTGCCGTTGGCGCGAGCAGCGCCATTTGACTGTTCACCGTTTTGGTGAGGTCTTTTATCTTGTTGTCATTATCTGCATTTTGTTTACCCGTTGGCTCATTACGGAAATTCAATGTTACGCGATGAGGGCAGGTGATATTACGTGAAACGTTGCGGATAGAGGAAAATGCCTCTGGCAATGCATAAAGACGATAATCGCCAGGCAGCCTTGACAGTCCCATGTTGACAATACGAGTGTGAACCTCTTCCCCTTGGTCGTTGGTGTGACGGGTGGCAATATGACCTCGATGGGTCAGCGCTTCGGTGTCTGGCGATAAGGCTTGCAGATTTAATGGCTCTAGTGGGTTGTAGTTTTTTTCCTTCGGTCTGTCTTGGGTTTTATCGAAGTTTAAGATATCTCCAACGCCTGTAAGCAGCATTTCTGGTGTGACGGGCAGCAAATCAAAGCCAAGCTGCGCCAGTCCTGTCTCTAATGTCATGCGCGCATCAAGCAGCTCTTGCGGGTCTTTTTCGGTCGTCGAAACAAAAAAGAAGGCGTCGTAGTCGCGAAGGTCAAAGCTGTTGTTCTTTTGTCTGTGCAAAAAGCCGTGCTGCGCAGCGTAATGGGCATAAATGGCATCATCATTCGCCATCTTCTGACAAATGCCGCCACGCTGACTGAGTAGGTGTTGATTACCCTCTAAGTAATGCGCCACGCGGTTATGACCAAATAGCTGGACTTGATAATCCCACTTATCGCCTTCGGGTAAATCCCCGACAAGGTGGCTGAGTGACTGAATTAAGTCATCATTTGCACCGCCAAGCACACTGATTTTAAATCCGAATCCGCGAGAGTGGGTGTTTCCAAAGACGTGCTCTATAGGGTCGTAGTCTCGATACGGCAGTTCATGGTGAAGGTGGTTTTGGGCGCGTTTTGCCTCTTGGAACAAGGCAGATAGACCGCTGCTTGAGTTAGATATCATGTTTAATCCTTCCAAATAGCACGTGCTGGTCGTCCTGACCAACGACTTTCATCCAATACGAAGTAGATGTCCATGGTATCGATATAATGGTTATCTTTATCGATAAAGGGGAAGATGGTGAGCTTTTTGACCTCTTCTTGGCTTCGCTGTGGCTCTCCATCTCGGTTTCGTCTTGGCAGTAGGGTGAACGCGCTCGGTGGTGTCGTTCTTGTATGGCTGCTTATCGTGGCGTTATCACCGGTATAACCGTACAAGTTGTCTCGTACCTCGTTCATGGTGACGCAACCTGAAATGCCGCCGACTTTGTCGCAGCTGTATTCACTGTCAAAACCTGCGCTGCAGCCAGTTAGCGTGAATAATGCAAAAGATAAGTAAGATAAAAGTTTCAATCTCATGATGGTTACTCCTCACGCCCAAAGCCCACGCTGTTTAACCCTTGTTGGGTGAGTTTTTGCGCTAATGGGTTGATTGGGGTAGTTTGGTTGACTTGGGGCAGGGGTGGCGCATTGGTGATGACATCGAGTATCTGATTGGTGCTGGAGACTTGTTCTCGCTGCTCGTTAATACGTGTCTCGTACTCCTCGGCAAGAAGCGGATCGAGCGGAAAGCCTTCTAAAAAGACAATGTTCACTACGGCGCCGGGATTCACTTCTACAATCGGGTGGTAAAGCTCAGCCAGCTTGATGTAGTAGTCAGCCAGTTTGCTGCCTACGCCTTCTGTTGCGCCGCCAAGTAGGCTTAACCCGATTTTATCGGGGTCAACACTGGAGCTTGGTCCCAGAGCCGTAGGAGTGGTGGTTTGAGCCAGCGCTTTACCTGCATCCCCCACACCTTGCAAAATGGCCGCAATACCGGCCATTTGAACGATTTTACCGTTTTTCAAAATGGTGGTGCCGCGGATACCATTTCGGCCAAAGTTAAACACGGTGGCATTGATAGGAATATCTAAGATATCGCCGTTGTCTTGAATGCAACTCATGCGGTTAGTTCGGGCGACGCCACGACTGGATGAGATTTCACCGTAAACCGCCCCGGTAATGGTACAGTTGCCCAGCTTAGACTTTTTACCGTTAGGTAAAATACCTTGATTGACGGTCTGAAAGACAATCGGTGACGTATCCCCTTGACCTGAAACGCCGGCGTTAGCATCAGCGCCGCCTGTCACCACGGCGGTAACAAAGGTGCCAGTCGGGACATAATTATCGGTTGTGCGACGGGATTTTTTCTCATCGATGCTGGCTTGCCAATGAAATTCAAAGCTATCAAACGCATCGCCGTTAAAGGCGATATCATCTTGTCTTTTGTAGGTGAACTCATCAATATTGCTCGCATCCACATCATCCCTAATGGCGGATTTTGCCGGCAGTTTGTATTTGCCGAACACCTCGCCTTGAGCCGTGTTCGACTCATAAGGTTGATTTGGGTTGATGGCGGGACCTGCTGCAAGCTGCGCTTCAAGTTCAGCTTTGAGCGCGTCCACTTCATCAAGCTTTTGTTGCATCTGCTGCTCTAGTCCGGCGAGCTGTGACTCTTGATTGCGCTTTGTGGTGGTTTTGAGGTTATCCATTTCAGATTTTAAACTTTCACCAATGCGATTGAGTGTACCTTCAAACTTGGTCAGGCTTTGCTCGAGCTGGTTAATTTTATCTTGCTGAAAGGTGAGGGCGGATTGGTTGTCCTTATCGGTAAAGTCGTCAGTGACAATAGCCCCAAATCCTACCGCTTCGTTTTGGGTTTGCTCTGGCTCGGAAGGCAAGGTGAATCGCCAAACCGCAAAGGCAATCACACCAATGACGGTTAGCGCCACAAACGTGATGTTGCGGTTACGCTTTTGTGTGGCTGCATTGACTTCTCCCCCTTGCTCAAAGTCGCCGTCAGTGTCTTTGAAAAACCGTTTCTTAAACCCATCTAAGGCGTCTCTTTGTTTATCGAACATGGGCTGCACCTCCTCCAGTGATGAGATAGAGCGTTGTGGTTTGTCCAGGGGCTAAGTGGTAAGCCTCAAGCGCGGCTGAACGAGCGGAATAGCTGTAAAATTGCGCAGTTGTGAGAGGCATATCGCTGCTTCCTTGATTTTTGAGCTGGTAAATCACGCCAGAGTAATCGCTGCCAACAAAGACGGTTTGAGGAATGATGGCAAGTTTACTTTCATCCTTTGGCAGCGTTTTGGGGTCAACGTCATGACGTTTAAAGCCAGCAATGGGTGATCCATCATGGACAAAACGCATCATGGCTTTAGTCAGAGCTGTCATGGCGGCGGGATAATCTGCAGCAAGCTCTATCGGACTTTGCTGCTCTTTGTAGCTTTCAGACCAGACAAACTCGGTTACTAACGCCGGGGTGGCTTTTGGGGTGATAAATAGGGCAAACAAGCGTCCTTTTTCTGTGGTCAGGTGCGCAGTAAAGGGTAAAGCAATGTTGATTTTTAAGGTGACAGAGCCAGAGGCGTCTTTTTGGTTGCCTGATGAGGTACAAAACCCTTTTGGACAAACAATGGAGATGATGCGGTCATTTTTGACCACTAAGCGGTTGATGTTAATTGAAGAGAGTGCCAAGGGTATCGTGTCACCTTCGGCAAATTCATAACTGACTTTAGATGCGTTCTGCGCCATGGCAAAGGGGGCGATAAAAAACGCCAGCAGCAAGATGATAGAGATAAAGTGATAACGCCATCGCTGCTGTGGGGATAATGATTGCTCATAAAGATTCATCGGTATTGACCTCGACTTCTTCAATGGAGAGTAAACCTATCACGCCATGCTCATAGCTAAAGCTGACCTGATACCATTTCATTTCTGGCTCTAAAGCGCGCTGTCCTACGTACTTTTGCAGTTTGCCGTAGAGCTGCACTTGGAGGGTATCGAGCGAAATGCGGATAGACTCGACAGAAAATTGACTGCTGATGTTGTCTTTTTTAATCACCGTTGCTTCACGCAGTAGCTTAGGTTGCACACTATGCCAGCTTTGCTCATCAACATACTCAAGGAGTTGTCCAAACTGACGTGCGACGTTGGCAGGGGTGACATTGAGTTTTAGGTAGAGAAAATAATCCGCCATCTGCTCAAGGTAAGGTTCATCGACGGCGCCATCGGAGACAGTAAACGCTTTTGAAACGGTCGGAGGAATGAGAGTTCGACTTTGATGGGTTAGGGCTTGATAACTGGTGTAACCCAATACCAGGTTGGTGATAAGCATAGCAAGAAAGCCTGCAACCAATAAGAAGTTGAGCAGGCTTTTGATGGCTAACCTATCCCGTTTTACATACGGGTCCATAAGAGGTTGGCTCCTTAGAAAATCCAATAGCGTCGGCAAGCCGGCGGAGTGCGTTTAAAGAAAGTAGGACTGACAAAGGAAGCGCCCCACCAATACAGGGACAAGATGATGATGTTGTCACCGTATTGCGCTTTGATGTAGCGCAGTCCACCGAACCAAGCCATTGATAACGCTAGCCCTATCATTTCGTGTTTAAGCCAGAAGGCGAGACCAAAAATAAAGAAAGCTGGCGCAATCTCATCGACTGGGAAGCCGAGCCATCGGCGTCCTTTGTTCATGTGCTTAGGGATAGAGAAAAACTGATGAGGGTCTTCCATCACTGCTTACCCAAGTCCAACTAAAGGCGCGCCGACGTTCCATAAAATAGAGCCGCCAGCAAAACCGCCAAGGGCTGCAAACCAGTTGCGAGTCATTAACCCTGTGACGACGGCCCCGACAAGTCCAGTGCCGAGCATGGCGGTTTCTACCGAAGATCCTTTACCCGCGGTATCTTTCATGGCTTGTTTACCACTAGCAAAAATATCGGCAGCCAAAGCAGGTTGCGTTACTAAAATCGCAGAGACGGCTAGTCCGAGAGTAAAAGCCAAAGTGCGTTGAGTTCGTGTGTTCATAACATTATTCCTTGGTTGATGAGAGAGTCACCGCTTCGTTGTTGGTGTCGGCGGTGTATTGAAATATTAAGTGGATGCTTTAAATGCTCACTGGCCTTGGATGGGGCATGGGTGCTTTAGTCGGGCTGCTTGCTCTTTTTCAGCCTACTGCCAATAGACTGCGCGATAAATGCGCTTACAAGACTGACGCCCCAGAGGGATAACGGTTTATTTTTGAAGTGTTGGCATCACTCACAGTTTGACTGTGAACAGAAGGTTTTCTGTGCTGTTTTCAAGAGCACAACCCATATTGGGTCAGTGAGCATGTAAAGCGTCCAAGAGGTAAATTGCGGTAGCGGCTAAAGTTTTATATACAAATCCGTTAAGGACGGGGTGCTACCGCAATTTGAAAGAGGTCGCCAGAGCAACGTCTTTCAAATTGCCTCTCAGTCTGAGAGTACGGTGAGTTCAATCCGCTGGCGCGGTACTCCTTTTGGCTCTACAAGAGGCTTCGCCTCGTTATAGCAGCCAAAAGCGAGCTTAAATAGAAAGGTTTCTTCGATATAACCGCTCGAAAGCGACGGATCACCGTTACTGTCATATTGGTGATTACAGATGCTACATTCCCGCTCCTGACAGATACGGACATCGCCTAGCATACGGCTCGCACATTTCCCGATTTATGTATCGGAGAAGGTTTTCTACCTTCTTAGGAGTAACCTGCCCTGCGCGGTTCTTCGCGCTTACAGTTGCGGTAATCGCATTCCTATAAAGCTTTTCAGGGAAAGGCTATATAGGAGTGAGCTAACGCAAAGCGATCCAACTTCGGGATCTTTTTTTGAAAAAATTACGGTTTGTTTTTTGGCACTTCCCAGTTCACACCAAAAAGTTCAAGGTGATGCTCTAGACGAGCTTGTGCCTCGGCACGTTTTGTTCGGTTATTCTGAGCCTTAGAGCTCTCAAGGATTTGGTTATGTTTGCCCGATAACTCAACGTTGACGTGCGTGCCTTTTGGCTCTGATGACGCTTTACTCAAAATTGCTTCACCTTTGTCTGATTTAACATAATTGATATAACGCGAA